>NZ_RCWD01000012.1:127370-127968 GCF_018448965.1 Photorhabdus hainanensis
TGTCACCAGTACTGGGCTGAGCCGGGATAAAATTGAAGCGTTAAAGCATTAAATTAATCTTCTCTTTCACAACAAAATGCCGATATTCAAGATCGGCATTTTTGTTCTTATTCAGGATGATGGCTATATAAGGGACTTTTACGTTTGTCCAGCGAAGATAAAACCAGACTCGTTCTGTTTCGTCGAAACCTCAATTTGTTGTAAGGTATCAAAATTTACAAACTCTGATACAGGGGAATTTGCCACATGTGCAATGATTAAAAGCCATTGATATTATGAAGGTGTTATTGCAACTTTAAAATGCCGCTTCTGGAATGAAAAAATGGGGTGATTAGCTTTATCTTCTGAGGCGACCTCTTGCTGTTTTAATGAGTCGGATGATGAGCTATTAATAATTTCAATTTGGTGATGAGTGAATGATTTGACTTCATTCGAGGGCGTTCAGAATTCTGTGTCACGCTAATTGAGCGGTTACAACGTTATCACATTATCCAAACGTCCTTCAAAGTAAATATAGAGTTGCGACAGCGTTAGATTCCAGCTCTGTATTGGCATTGTCCATTTTTCCTGTGCATTGAGAAGCCCCAGATAAAGCAGT
>NZ_RCWD01000013.1:0-123586 GCF_018448965.1 Photorhabdus hainanensis
ACTGCTTTATCTGGGGCTTCTCAATGCACAGGAAAAATGGACAATGCCAATACAGAGCTGGAATCTAACGCTGTCGCAACTCTATATTTACTTTGAAGGACGTTTGGATAATGTGATAACGTTGTAACCGCTCAATTAGCGTGACACAGAATTCTGAACGCCCTCTAATAAATGCCAATATAATATTGTAAATAACCAGATTCGTATTCTGTTAAATAATTTTTTTGGATCTTTATGCCAATTGCCTATGAGCAATTATTTGACATTTTATAAACAAGTCTATTTCCCGATTGAGAACGTTATTAAAGCCAGTCTCTTTAAGAAAACAGCTTACCTAATCTATTCATATTCTTATTTATTCCCCCTGATTACATAAGCATTAATAGAGTCAAGTTTTTTTCACTGATGGTTTTATGATTGGCAGGTTTTAAACTGTTATTAAAACGCATTATTTTAACATCTGGTTTTAATCGGTATAAAATTTTAAATGGTATCTTTACCACTTTCGACGTATGCTTTCTATTAAGTTTAATCATACCCACTATCTATTTTTACTGATCATAATAATCACTTATCTGTTTGGACATTCATTATTTTTTATCCATTATTTCCCAACGCGCATTAATACTGACTCTGTTTTACCGACAATCTTGAGTGGTTTTAATAAGATCCACTATTTATTTTATTGATAAATCAGCCAGTAAATGGCCTGATGATATAAAGATATCCCTTTATGTTTTTTCAGATAATTAATTCAACCATTATAACTTAAACCCTATTAAACTAATCTATCAACCAATTTTTTATTGCGTTATTTTTATAGATTTTCTCGTAAAATAACAACAAAAAAGCATCTGAACATCCTCCTATTAGTTATATAAAATCTTTAATATCTCCCCATTATCACTTTTAAATAATTGTATCGGATTAGGTAAACGTAAAATAATCGAAGGATAGTATCGCAGATAAATGTATTAAATATGACAGAAAGTCGGATTTTTTTAGCCACTCTGTATTCTTTTAAAATCTGGCATTAATGAAGCACCTATTTTTTCAGTCCTTAGCTAACTACCCTCCTTGGATTCATATAACAAATAAAATATTAAGGTATAAATTTCTTATATCTTTTCATAAACATAAACGACTTATAGATTAATTTCACAGGTAATAAGGAATATGCAATAGGAATAATAACTACTACAACAGAACGAGTATTTGTTTCCACAAACAACTCACCTAATCGCTCTCCCCATGTTATTAGGGTGTCATTTCGTCCTCTATAAAGTTGCTTCAGTATGACCGGTTTCAGCTTCGCTGGGCAAACGTAAAAGTCCCTCGTATAGCCATCATCCTGAATAAGAACAAAAACGCCGATCTTGAACATCGGCATTTTGCTGTGGAAGAGAAGATTAATTTAATGCTTTAACGCTTCAATTTTATCCCGGCTCAGGCCGGTATTGGTGACAATAATATCTAAACTCACGCCATGCCGTAGTAAGGCACGAGCCGTTTCCAGTTTACCTTCCTTTCGACCTTCCTTTCGACCTTCCTCTCGGCCTTCCTCTCGACCAGCCTCTCGGCCTAGCTCAATACCTTGCTCAATACCTTGTTCGCGCCCTTTTTGTTCAAGCTGTTCTGCAATAGTCATCAACATTGTTTTATGCTCCGGAGATTGTTGCTTTAGTCTGACCGGTTTCAACTTCGCCGGGCAAACATAAAAGTCCCTCGTATAGCCATCATCCTGAATAAGAACAAAAACGCCGATCTTGAACATCGGCATTTTGCTGTGGAAGAGAAGATTAATTTAATGCTTTAACGCTTCAATTTTATCCCGGCTCAGGCCGGTACTGGTGACAATAATATCTAAACTCACGCCATGCCGTAATAAGGCACGAGCCGTTTCCAGTTTACCTTCCTTTCGACCTTCCTCTCGGCCTTCCTCTCGGCCTTCCTCTCGACCTGCCTCTCGGCCTAGCTCAATACCTTGTTCAATACCTTGTTCAATACCTTGCTCAATACCTTGTTCAATACCTTGTTCGCGCCCTTTTTGTTCAAGCTGTTCTGCAATAGTCATCAACATTGTTTTATGCTCCGGAGATTGTTCAATCAGTTGATGGACAAAGTGTGAGATATCCAGCGTATGTCCATTCAGTAAAATATAGCGTAATACAACATTGCGCTGCTCGATTGTATTATACCCTCCATTCAGGAGTTCCACCAATTGGGGGACCCATTCCAGCATATCCCGGCAGCGGATGTGTTTTTGCACCAGCTCCATCAGGGCAACCCCTTTATGCGTCAGGATCTCTTCATCGCTGAGCACACTGACGTCCACCAACGGAAACGCCTGGCGGTATAAGCGGGCAGCCTGTTCGGGGAACGTAAAACAATCCAGCCACCGATTTGAGTAAGGATACGGTCGAACCTCACCATGATAAAACAGCAGAGGCGCTACCAAAGGGAGTTCAGTATGGCCTTTTTTCAGGTGAGCCGACATAGCTGACATGGCATAATACATCAGCCGCCAGGCCATCAATGGGTCAGGGGTGGACTGATGTTCAATCAGGCAATAGATATAGCCTTGTCCCCGAGCCGTTTCAACCGAGTACAGCACATCACTGTGCAGTTGACGTAAATGCAGGTCCACAAAACTGCCGGGTTCCAGTTTCAATGTGGCTAAATCACACAACGACTGGACCTCTTCGGGCAGATAAAAGGATAAGAACTCCCTGGCCGTTTCAGGCTGCGTTAAAAAATATTTGAATAATACATCATGGTGAGGCCGTTTTTCTTTCTTTGCCACAATCTGTTTCTCTATTTATCTATTAGTCATCGCCACTTATTGTAAAAGCTATAATATCTCTGGAAAACTCGCAACCAAGTTACAAAAAACATTTTCCCAGATTTTCTCAGGCAAGTCTTTACCGAATGCATTAATAGAAGAGCCTAAAGAATAAAATACCAGCAAAGAAAAAACGAGAAACTTGGATTCACATAATAAGTGCAACATCGTTAATCCGGAAGTAAACATACTCGTATTCCCTTAAATCATTTTCTTGGGGATTTTTATACCTATTTACCATAATAAATTATTTAATTATTTTATAAACAAGTTTTTTCAATTGAAAACGTTATTAAATCCAGTCCCTTTAAGAAAACAGATTATCTGATTAATTTATTCATATTCTTATTTATTCCCCCTGATTACATAAGCATTAATAGAGTCAAGTTTTTTCACTGATGGCTTTATGATTGGCAGGGTTTAAACTGTTATTAGAACACATTGTTTTAACATTGGATTTTAAGCAGTATAAAATTTTAAATGGTATTTTTACCACTTTCGACGTCTGATTTATGTTAAGTTTAATCATACCCGCTTTCTATCTTTACTGATCATAATAATCATTTATCTGTTTAATCATTCATTCTTTTTTATCCATTATTTACCAACGCGCATTAATACTGATTCTGTTTTACCGGCAATCTTGAGTGGTTTTAATAAGATCCACCCTTTATTTTATTGATAAATCAGCCAGTAAATGGCCTGATGATATAAGGATATTCCTTTATGTTTTTTCAGATTTTTAATCCTACTAAATTAACCATTCACCTATTTTTCATTACGTCATTTTTATAGCTTTAATCGCTCCGCATTATCACTTTTGAATAGTTGCATCAGATTAGGTAAACGTAAAATAATCGGAGGATAGTATTGCCGATAAATGTATTAAATATGACAGAGAAGCGGCTGTTTTTAGCCACTCTGTATTTTTTTAAAACCTGGCATTAATGAAGCACCTATTTTTTTTAATCCTTAGCTAACTAATTATCGGTAAAAAGCAGTTTCAATTGTCTGGAAGTGAAAATGCAAGTAAAAAGATAAGCTGAGCCATGTTAAAAAGATGATAAACCGAACCTAGAGCCTGTAAATAATTCTACTTTCCACCTCGTATTTAACGATGCCATTTTCATTAAACTGATACTTGGTTTTCTCATTTTCACTTTAATAACTCTATGTTTCTTTTCTATACTTTAAAAACATAGAGAGTAAATGGTGTGTTAATGGCATTAAAATCAAAGCATATTTCTTTAATCATTTTTAATGCTGTTAATCTGGTTAATCTGGTTAATCTGGTTAATCTAAAATCTTATCTGCTTTCTTTAACGATTATCTCTGATTTTCAGTAAACTTCTTAAGACCATGTAAAATAAACTTAAAACCTGTTTTTCATGATGTTTTCTCTTCCAATGCCAACATAGCATCGAATTTTTTATCCGCTGAAAAAGAACATTAACCACTTCTTTTTATCTTTGATGATAAAAGTTTTTACCTGTTTTTTCATAATACGCTTGCCACTTTTTTCCCGATGTTAAAACCATACTGATAGACAGAAAACTACGCCTTAAACCTTTCCCTGAAAGACAAAGTTTTAAGGCGCATCTGATAATATAAAAGCAATAAACTTTTCCCCAGTAGCCAGGGCAAAATCAAAAAGACACAGTGATATTACGACTGATTAATCCGCAGTAACCAGTTCCAGTATTTGCTGCCTGACATGCTCGAAAATGAGTTCGCCTATCTCCGCACTTGAGCCGGATGTTTTAGAAAGAACGCCTCTCGTTGAAAACTCTTTTTTAATCGGTACTTGATAGATCCCGGCACGTGGCGGTTTATCGTGGTCAGGTCGCTCCGCTCTCACTAAATCGGGACGTAAATGCAACATTAAACTCGTTTCTGTTAACCCCGCATGTTCAGCGTGCCAACCGGGAAAATCAACTAAATGTTCACGTGTCCAATCATCAGAGACCAAACTCCACCAGCTAAATACGATAACGGAACGATCGTTAAAATGCCCCTCCGCCCGTAATGCGTCTACTGCTTCGAAAATAAAACCTTCATTTTCAAAATGACCATTAATGATCACCAGTTGTTTAAAGGGTAATGAACACAAGCTTTTAATTGTTCGGTTGATATAAGCGGTAAATGTTGATCCATCCAGATAAATCGTGCCAGGAAATTCAAGTCCACCACCACTCTGTGGCAGTGATCTGGCAGACACCGGCTGTACCGGCAAGGTGAAGCCATTAATATCCTCTGCTAACACACGAGCAAAGGCTTCTGGGATCACTGAATCCACATTCAATGGCAGATGAGGCCCATGCTGTTCAATCCCGCCAATCGGCCATATCAACGTTTTACCTTCAACCGCGGTTAAAACCTGCTCACTGGTCAGTTCCGCAAATTCTCTAATTTTATTATTATTCATGATGTTATCCCTTTTTCTCATACTTTTTCTGACGTTATGGCTTGCGTATATTCATGAACAATGCGCTGCAATGTTTTATACATATGCCGATGAAGCGCGGTATAAACCTGAACCGTATTCGCCCCTGCCATTAGGTATTCATGAACATCATTACCATCCTGTACGCCTCCCGACCCAAGTATCGGAATCGTCACCCCTCGCTTACGCAGGTTATAAATAGCGGCAAGCACCATTGGTTTGATCCCCGGCCCAGAGTATCCGCAAACCCCATTAAGCAGCGCTTCGCCATTCGCGGTGTCGAATGCAATTCCCGAAATGGTATCGCTCAAGGTTATCGCATCAGCTCCTCCTTCCATCGCAGCTTGAACTCGCCCATACAAATTATCGCCAAGCGAGAGTTTGACCGCAAAAGGGGTATCCGTTCGCTCCTTCACCGCTTTGGTGTAGTTGAATACACGTTCCGGTGTATCTTCTGTGAAGTCGTCCGCATGCAAGCATGAAATACCCAACTCCAAAGGGGCATCGGTCACTTCCGAGATACGAACAGCCAATGAAGCTAACGCCGCAGGTGATTCAGCATGGATAGAAACTATTACCGGAAGTTGTTCTTCCTTAAATTCACGTAGCAGCGTTAACCAATATTCAACGGTTTTCTTCGAATATGTCGTATTGTTCAACATCCCTGTACTGAACAAGTAGGTCTTTTCCGTATGCAATTTTTCTGAGCGCGGGTAAATCGTTTTTGTCACGACCGCCCCCGCGCCGTGAGCGATGAACTGGCGAATATTTTTAGCTTGATCAGAAAGCAGGCCCGACCCAACAATAATTGGGTTTTTTATCTTCATTCCTAAAACATCATAAATCGGTTCAATAACTTGATTTTCCATCGTAACTCCACAAATTACCCATTCAAGCAAACTTGTTATTAATCCGCCTTTCAATTCAATAGAAAGGCGGTATATCTCCAAAAGGCGCTCAATAGCGACTAAACTGCAAAATTCCTGAAAATCTCACCAATTTGCCGAGGATTATGACGAAAATCTTGAATGTCCAATTTCGACAAATTGCAAATATGCTCCAATCCTTTTAATAAATGGCTACCGCCACGCACTATCGGTAGTTTGGTGATCAATAAGACGGGCCGTTTCAGGGCTGAAGCCCAACCAAGTTCAATATGCGTACCGTCGGTGCGCAATAATTCATCATCCTGATGAACCGGAAGAATGGGCATGAAAAAATCACACTGCTGCATCCATTGGAAATCCCGTTTCGATACCATCTCCGGCGTATAATTTGGGGTATCAATGCCAAATTTCTCAGTTAAATGTGCCGAAAATACCTTGCCATTCAGTGTCTCTACCGTCTTAACCGCCAGTTGGATGGTCATTCTCAACTCTTCATGAAAACCACCATCGTAAATTGCGGATTGAATCGGCCCACCAATGAAAACGCTTTTGTTTGCCAAAGGCATAACGCTCTCCTTAATTTTCTTTACCCAACAGACTATGAGCCGTCGTTTCAAAGCACCGAAATCAGCACAGCCAGAGGATAGGATGCTTAATAGTTCAATAAGTTATCGCTCACAATAATCTAGTTTGATCTAGCTATATCGAGGAAGCAGGTTGTTTTCCTCAAGTTCATCCAAACTATCCACAAATGCCAAATAAACTTTTTCCAGATGAGTGTCATCATGTGCATCGGAGATAAACCAGCAACGCCATTCCCAGATATAAACTCCTCTCATCAACAGGTTGTAGTAAAGCAAATCCATGTTGTCGCGATGAATTAATCTAAAAAATGAGGAAAACGATCTTGCTTCGATGGGAACCCGACGACTTAAGAACAGTTGGTTCAAACGTGAAACAAACCATTCAGTACGTCGAGTCAATGCTTTGGTAAAAGATTCCCCTCTCCTTTTGATCTCCAACAAAGTGGCTTTGGCGGCAGCCATGCAAAGCGGATGTTGAAAATAGGTCCCGCCAAAGAATGTCGGCTCCGCTGCGGGGAAGCTGTCATCGTTGAAATTCCAGTTTCCGCCGTCAATCGAATCAAGCATATTCTTCCTACCGGTAATGACGCCCAATGGCATTCCACCACCTATCGTTTTGCCATAGGTCACAATATCCGCCTCAATGCCGAATAATCCCTGGATACCCGCTGGATGGGTTCTGAAACCTGTCACAATTTCGTCAAATATCAGCAGAATATCTAACTCTCTGGTCGCCAGACGCAAACGCCGCAAGTAATCTGGATTGCTCAATCCTGGGTCACGAGTCGGCACCGGCTCTACCAGCACTGCGGCAATATCGGTGCTATTCGTTTTGAGAAATTCAATGGCTTCATTAGAACCAAACTCAAACACCGAAACATCCGCAACCATATTTTCAGGTATGCCTACTGAAACAGGTTTTGTCGTATTTACTTCATCATATTCACTGGCTCTCGCCAGTACCGCATCCCAATGTCCGTGGTAACTGCTAGAAAAAAGGACAATATGATTACGACGAGTAAGCGCCCGAGCTGCCCGAACCGCATTCATTACCGCTTCCGTTCCACTATTGACAAAAGCGACGCGATCCATGCCGGTAATCTCTTTGATCAGTTCAGCCACTTCCAAGCCTATCTCATGCCGGGTTCCCAAACCAAAACCGTTGTCTATTTGCTGAGTAAGCGCTTTAACTACAAAGGGTGGGCTATGACCAAATAGATGCGCGCCAAACCCCATCGTCATATCGATGTAATCATTGCCATCAATATCCTGGACGATAGGACCGGCAAACTTGGTGCAGACAATCGGGTAAAGCAGCTCTTTTATGGAGGGTTTAAAGCCAATCCCAGAACGGCTGTCCGCAATATTTTTACGTACCGCTACCGAATGCGTTTTTGATTTAATCGTTCGCTCGTTATATTTAGATATAAATGAAGCCAGATATTTTTTTCTCTCCTCAGATTCAATCGGTAGCGCACTTCTCGACATCCATTGAAAAAAGCGTTCTTTGTTAGCCGGTGGAATATTTGGCGTATCGGATTGAGCAACTCTTTTTTCTTGATCAGCCAAGACAGGTTGAGGCTGAATTACCGCATGGTTATCTTCCGCAACTCTGTTTTTACCCACCACAATATTATTTTTATCCGCAATAATATTGCTTTTACCCGCCAGCAAAATATATTCACTGAGTTGACGAACTGTTTGTAATTCTGCGAAAAATTGCCGTACTGAAAGTTTTATACCAAATCGTTTATGAATAGGCTCCAATGCTTCAAATAACAGCAGTGATTCCGCCCCCAATTCAACTAACGGTATTTCCAGTTTTATCTCTTCTTTCGGTAAACCAAATGTTTCTGCAAAAATAGAGACTATTTCTCTCTGAATAATTTCAATATTACTCATATATCAACCTCACTTTCCTCAAAATGAAGACGATCTCTACCCGTTTTACAGCTCAGATTGCCGTTCTTTCAAATGGATAAGTTGGAAGCGGGAGCCGTTTACGATATTCGCTCTGGTAAAAAATATCCCAATTGATACTTCCTCCGACCTGCCAGACAGAGGCAGGCGAAATATACATCTCTTGCAATTCACTCAACGCAGGGGCTACCACCAGGGATTTATCTAACAGGCCCGATATCAGTTCATGAATATCACGTGCGACAATCGCCTTGCGTATGGGTAAATGTCGTCGGCCACGCTGCAAGGTAAATGCCACATCAGCAATATTCACGGCTGGATACTGTTCAAAATATTTCACTAAATCCAAAATTTTTTGCGCTAACGCTGCCTCGGTACGTGCACTCAGCGGGATCAGATGTGCCGCCGCCGAGGAAGGTGTGTCAGGCTTTGTCGCCGGTGGTTCGGCAACGACAACATGAACATTTGTGCCGCCGATCCCAAATGAGCTAACACCAGCAATTCTCGCCGCCTTATCGTTATCCCAGTCTCTGGATTCAACAGGCACATAAAACGGGGATTCAGGGTCCCGTAGTTCAACACAAGGAGATTCACAATTGATTGACGGCGGAATAATGCCTAAATTGACAGCATAGATGGCTTTTATCAGCCCGGCGATACCCGATGCACAATCAGCATGACCAAGATTGGATTTAATCGAGCCTAAAGCACAGGATCTGGCCGATACATCGTCAAATACCCGACCTAGCGCCCGTAATTCAATTCCATCACCAACAGGCGTGCCGGTACCATGCGCTTCAATCAAACCAATTTGATCAGCTCGAACATCAGCCGCGGCAAGCGCACGACGGATCACCTGCTCCTGACCTGAAACACCCGGAGCGCTATAACCCGCCTTGACCGCCCCATCGTTGTTGATGGCCGATCCCTTGATAACCGCTAAAATCGGCTCGCCATTAAGCAGAGCATCCTCCAGACGGCGTAATACCACGAATGCGGCGGCATCAGAGAAAATCGTACCGTCAGCTTTCTCGTCGAATGCGCGAACTCGTCCCGTTGGGGACAATATTCCCCCCGCATGGTAAACATAGCCAACATGAGCCGGATATCTGACGCAAACACCCCCTGCCAGCGCCATGTCACTTTCACCTAGCAACAAGCTGTTGCAAGCCATGTGCACAGCAACCAGCGAACCTGAACAGAAAGTGCCTACACTGACAGCAGGCCCTAAGCAGTTGAGCTTATACGCCACACGTGTTGCCAAAGCATCGACAGAACTTCCGCCAAATAACAGCATGGCGTCAGCAGGGGAATGGTTCAGCGTCGGCGCGACCTGCCAGGTACTCCGGCGAGAGCCGATAAACACTGAACAGATCCCTGCATCTGCCCCGCTGGAATAACCGCTAAGTTCAAGTGCCTCATGGCAAACCTCCAGACAAATCCGTTGCTGAGGGTCCATTTTAGAAACTTCTCTCGGCATTATTTGAAAATAGCTGTAATCAAATGCCTCTGGATCTTGGAGGTACCCACCACGCGGAACGTAATGCAATCCAGTTTCATCAGTATTAACGCCACGATGATGAAGTTCTTCATTGGTATAACTCGAAATCAGTTCTCGTTTCCCTAAGATCGCCTTCCAAAGATCTTGACTCGAGTCCGCATTAGGAAAACGTCCTGCTATGCTGGTAACCGCAATATCTGTTGAATAATGCATTTGTGTTTTTGATTTCATGCTAATTCCCTTTCCCGAACATGTTGGTCTTGCTGATCCGCGCTAGAGCATGATTTGCGCTAAAGCGCCCTGCTTTGATTGCGCTTTGTTTCTATTTGCATCGTTTTTTTATTTGCATCGTTTTTTCTCGACTTGCATCGAAAGAGACGCCACGGTGCTCGATTCGAAAAGATCAACCATAGATACCGCAACATTAAAATGAGCCTTAACTAGTCTCACCAACTCAGCCCCGACCAGTGAGTCTCCCCCTAAATCGAAAAAGTTCGATTCATGATCAACAGGGCAGCGCAGCACATCACGCCAAATGGCTGCCATATCATCGATAATGGATTTATTTGATGCCGAGGGAGATGCCATTGCAGGCTGCGCCGTATCCGCCGGCAATGAATTTTCCACAATATCATGCAACCGCTCATTCAAAGGTACGGTGGAGACGGCAAAACGCGGCTCTGCGTGGCAGGCGGAGAAAATAATATCCAATGCATTAACGACATCGGCATGATGTAACGGGCGAGCACGATTTGCGCTGTATTTGAAGCTATTTGATTCATCCCAACCTTCCCATCCATCCCAATCAATGGAGAAATAGGGTTTATCCAAGTGATGAGTTGAAGCAAACGCGGCACAAGCTTCGTTTGCCGCTGTATAAGGCGCAAGCCCCAATCCCCCCGCGAACACTGACAAAGATGAGACAAAACAACCAAACTTCAGAGGACGATCGGCAAATATTTCATGCAAAACAGCCGCCCCTTTTAACTTTGGCTGCATCAATTTTTCCCAATCATGATGGTCAGAATTTTGTAGCCACTGGATCGTTGCTTGACCAGAAGGCCCGGCGGCATGGACAAAGCAATTCGCTGCCCCCAGTCTGGATTCCACTCGGGCAAGTTCCGCCAGCACACCAGCTTTGTCTGTCACATCGGCGGTAATCACGGCAAAATCCGCCCCCATATTGCGCAATTGCGCTACCCGTTGGCTCTGCAACGTATCAGACTGAGTGAGATCTCTGGGTGTCTGACCGAGCAGGATAAGTTTCGCGTTAAACTTGGTGACCAGATATTGCGCAATGCCAAAACCAACCGTTCCTAATCCTCCGGTCACTAAACAGATCATGCCAGATGAAAGATTTTCGCTAACTGCCGGGTTTACAACGTCAAAATAGCGTTCCCAACGCCAACCCTGACGCATAGCAACCACATTCTGATCATGAGCAGTGAAAAGTTCAGCCACGATATATTGAGCATCATTGAGAGAGCTAAGTTCTTTGGCAGGTGTGTCGATAACTTTCATTATCATGCCAGGCAATTCCTGGCTGATCGCCGGAATGGATGCCAGCGCCGTAGCTCGCTCAACACTCCGTGGTTCGCTGCCCATCACGTCAACAAAACCGGGGCCAATCAATGTTAACGACATGGTTTTATTTCCCACGTGGGAAAACGCTTTCACCCAATTAAATAGCGTAAATGGGAATGGATTTTTCGCTACCGGCAGGTCATCCGTTGACGGGATATCGCCCAAAATGAAGAGGATATGATCGGGCGTATGTGCTTGTTGTTCCTTCAACCTTAGCATCAAACGCTGAATATTGATGGGATCATCAACGTTGACGCTAAACGCTGTTTTATGGAAAGCTGTTTCATCGCAAGAAGTGGCACGATCTTCATGCACTTCAAACACATTTTGCCCCCGTTCACGCAGTACATCCGCAATCGGACAAATTTCTTTATCGCTGTTATCGTAGAAAATCAGCCAGTTATGCTTAGTCGCCGATGATGATACCGGCGACAGGCGCTGTGTTCGTTTCCAGCGTTCAACATAAACGCCGACTGACTCGTCGGAAGTTTCAGAACTTGCTATAGGTTGACCATCAGGCTCTGGTTTGTACTCGGGTAATGTTGAATCTGTGTACCAGCAGCGCCGACGTTGCAAAGGTTGAACCGGTAGTGGGATACGTTGAACAACCTCCCTATCCCGCAATATCGACCAATCTATCACCACACCACGTTGCCAGAGCTTGCCGACCAGTTTGACTAAAGCCAGATCGTGCTCTTCATGGGCAGTCTCCAGACGAATAATATTTTCAGGGTTTGCCACGATTTCAGAGAAACTATCAGGCGAATAGTCCAATGCTAATATCACGTCATTTGCTGATATGACTTCATTCTGTTGCTGTAAGCTGGGAGAGGCTCCATTAATTAAGATAGCCTTCACATTATTGCCATCAATCATGCCGTGATGTTTAGACCAAAAACTTCCGGGCAAAGCGATACCACGCTCAGCGGAATGTGATGTCGCGTTTTCTAGCAATTTATCAACGACTTCAGGCAGGGTCAGCATGCCTAACGAGCAAGCAACCGCAAGGTCGTAACGACTATCGGATATGATGAATATTGGCGTCGAAATCATCTTCCGCCAACAATTGATCGCCGCGATTATCGCCACAAGATTGGCAATTTTTCCCTTCTCGCCATCATTTACTGTCATTTCAGCGATATCGATTTTACCGATGTCACAGGAAACATCTGTCGGCAATTCAGCAAGTAACCTATCCACTTCTTGCCAATAGCCAGGTATCTGCGCTGATAAGGCGGCTCGAATAATAGGACCAAGCGCCACCACCAAACGTTGTGGTTCAGAGATTTTTGCTGTGACGGTGAAATCTGCATTTTTAATACCATCAATCAACATTTTCACATCTTTAGCATACAAACAGGCTCGATATGGCTGATCGGCACGCCCTTCCGCATAAGTAAAAGCCACTTCATCAATATGCGTATCCGGTTCAGCCTCCAGCGTTTTTGCCAAATCGGCGCTCAATGTGTTCAAGGCATCGGCACTGCGCCCCCCTAACGGAACAGCTCGCCAGCCAACGTTATTTTGGCCTGCCCTTCGTACCGGCGCTTGTTCCAAAATCATGTGAACATTACTGCCACCGGCGCCAAAAGAGCTAACCCCTGCCCGTCGTGGTCCTTTTATCGGCCAGTTGATGGGAATCGTGTTGATAATGAAGGGACTTTGCTCAAGATTCATAGCAGAGCTAGCCCTGTTGAAAGTCGGATGTGGGGCAATGGCGCCGGTCTTGAGCGCCATTATCGTTTTGGCTAATCCGGCAACTCCCGCCGCCGCCGCTAAATGACCTACGTTAGCCTTGATCGATCCCAACGCACAAAATCTCTCACGATCCGTATTCTGGCGGAAAGCTTGACAAAGCGCGGCATATTCCACCGAATCCCCAAGCGGCGTTGCGGTACCATGCGCCTCAATCATTCCTAATTCATCCGGCCCAACACCGGCGAGCGCCTGAGCATCCAAAATCAGTTTTCGTTGCCCATCCACCCCCGGCGCCGCAAAGCCCGCCCGCGCTGAACCATCATTATTCGCTGCTGAACCGAGGATCACCGCATGGATGGTATCCCCATTGCTAATGGCTTCATCCAATGGCCGTAGCGCCACCAGCCCCGCTCCATCACCAAAGAAAGTCCCTGATGCCTTCTCATCGAACGGTCTACAATAGCCATCTTCCGAGAAGATCATATCGTTCTGGTAAAAATAACCCGGTCGAGAATAGGCATTCACAGAAACACCACCGGCGAAAGCAATCTCGCACTCACCAAGCAAGAGACTTTGTATCGCCATATGTACCGCTGTCAGTGACGTCGAACAGCCAGTCAAAACAGCCACACTCGGCCCGTTAAAACCGAGTTTGTATGAAATCCGGGCCGGGAGATAATCCTTATCATTAGTCAGCATAAGCTCGGTCCCCATTATTGAAACCAGATCACACTCAGACTTAATGACATTAGGCAAATAGGTATTCATCGAACTCCCGGTAAAAACCCCGATACGCGGGCGTCGGAAAGGATTACCATAACCCGTCGCTTCGGCCAATTCCCATGCGCATTCAAGCAGCATTCGATGTTGAGGATCGAGCAATTCAGCTTCTCGCTGGCTGATTGAAAAGAAATCCGGGTCGAATAGATCAATATCCGGTAAACACGAATCGACAGGAACATAATTTTTTGCCGTGAATATATGCCGTGCTACCCCACGGCGAATCAGCTCTTCCTGACTATATCTTTTGGCAAGTATTCGTCCTGCAACAAGATTTTCCCATAGCGCATCTAAGCTATTCGCCACAGGTAATCGACAAGTTACGCCAATGACGGCAATCGCATTATCAGACATCTTATTCCCCTTTCAGCAAGTGAGTTTGTTTCTCTTTCAACGCTTTTCTTGCATTCAACGTTTTCTGACGTCGTGTTTGGGTTGATTTATCCGCAACTTCTACCGGTGTCACCGATTGCAGAGGGCTTAGAAAATAATTAGCCAACTTTCGAATGGTTGGAAAACGGAACAAATCTGCAAGCGCCAAAGCGCCACATCCCGGTAATTGAACAAGTTGTGCATGGATTTTCGTCAGTGCCAGTGAAGTACCGCCGATATTAAAAAATGCGTCATCCAGCCCGACGGTTGATCTTCCCAACACGTCACACCAAATTCTCGAAATTTCAGCGAAAATCGAATCAGCAGGTAACACAGGCGCCGGTCTCAACGAACTGATATCGGTCAATTGTCCCGCTTTAATCAAGCCATTTAATGCTTTTCTGTCGATTTTGTTGTGAGCATTACGCGGCAATTCATCAGCCAACATAATCCTGCCAGGCAACATGTAGATGGGAAGATAAGCCTTGAGATGCTCACGAATAGCGGACTCTTCGGGAAGGTTATCCTTACTGACAGGGACGAATATTGCGACTAAACGATCTAACCCGTCGTGAGATTCAATAATAACGGCGGCGTCCGCAATAGCGTGATGGCGATTGAGGCAATCCTCAATCTCAGCAATTTCAATTCGATAGCCCGAAACTTTTACCTGATCATCCACGCGGCCGCAAAAATGGATTCGTTCCCCATCCCAATAGGCTAAATCACCGGTTTTATAGATACGTCCATGATGAATATAGGGATCGGCAATGAAACGTTGATCAGTTAACTGTTCAAGACCAACATAACCACGGGCAACGCCACGACCGCCAATGTAAATTTCGCCAACCTCACCTATCGGGGGTGTTTGCCCCGCAGGAGTTAAAAGATAGACCGTTGCGAAGTTTAACGGCTTGCCAATGGGGATCACATTGTAGCCAGTCAGCTCTGCCGTTACTTTCTCCACGGTGGTGTAAATTGTTGCCTCCGCCGGGCCATACATATTCCACAATGTCCACTGTTCATCCAAATAGGGCCGAATCGTGGCACTGAGTAGCGCTTCACCACAAATTACCCAATGCTTTATCGCATAAGCCCTTGGCCGAGCCTGAAACTCAGATAACAGACTTTTCAAACTGGATGGCGTTTGGGTGATAATCGTTACCTGCTCTGCCGCGATCAGATCCAGCAACTTGTCAGGTTGGTTGCGCATATCATCGGGCACAATGACTAAAACCCCACCGGAACACAGAGCGCCCCAAATTTCCCACACAGATAAGTCAAAGCTGGCTGCATGGAACCACGTCCACACTTCGCCTGGCGTGGGGGCTAAATATTCGTCCATTGCGTTAAAACAGGAAACAACACTGTTGTGTTCAACATCAATGCCTTTGGGGATTCCAGTGGAGCCAGAAGTGAAGACGCTGTATGCGATTGAAGAAGGCGTGCAATGATCAAATGTACAGTGATCAGGTGTACTGTGATCAACTCGCCCTGTCGCAATGGTCATCAGCTTAGCTGTACACCCGTTATCTGAGTCAACATCAGCGTTAACAACGATAACCTTCATCTCTGATTGTTCGACAATCTGCGCCAGACGGTTCTGCGGCAATCTGGGATCTAACGGTACGTATCCCGCGCCCGCACGCATAATAGCAAGCATTGCCACCACCGCTTTCGGTGAAGGCAACAATGCAATCCCGACGCGATCGCCGGGCACAACCCCATTTTGTCTAAGCTGAACAGCGACCTCCAGCGACCAACGCTGCAAATCCAAATAAGTTAATGTATCGGCGCCATAACGAATCGCTATTGACGCCGCTTGTTGCGTCACCCGTTGATCAAACAGCGAAACGAGGGTTTGGTTTGATACTTCTGGAAGAACGCCAGCATTAATCGGGCCTGATGGCAGATTGTAATCCTCTGATTCTGGCGCCAACAGAGTATTCATCTCTTCATCAGGATTTGCCATCAACATCTCAAGCACTTGCTCGAAGCGCTCTGCGAATATCCGAAGGCCCAAATGTGAGAAAAAATGTTTATCCGCTTTAAACTCACATCTTAAGTGGGAACCGGCATCCACAAAAAACAGGTCAATATCAAGCTGGCCTTCCTGCTGACAAACCCTGAATGGGGAAATAGTCTGTCCCGCCCATGATGCCTGAACAGAATCGTCAGCCATCTCCAGCGCAGCCCAACGCGATTGCCCCACCTGCCCTAACATATTCACCGCTGTCTGAAACAATGGATTACGATCATCATATCGTTCCACAGCCAGGTGTTCGACCATTTGGCTGAGACAAAAATTTCGATTATCAAGGGCCGATAACAATCGCTCCTTCGCTGCCAATAGGAAGTGGTTAAATGTCTGTTCGACGGATAAACGTATGGGCAATACATTAAACAAACAGCCGACAATGTGCTGATGAACCGAGTGACGCATCGATACCGGCACCCCCATAACGATATCGGCAGCTTTTGTCTCTCTGGCAATGTAAACACTCCATGCGGCTAACATGACCGTGAAGACCGATCCACCTATTCCTGAAGCAAGCCGCTTGATTTTTTGGGTTGTCTCTTCACCAATGCTAAACAGAATGGATGACTTGTCATTAGTGCCTTTACGCCAAAAACTATCCCATTGCAACACGGCTGGCGGCTGCTTTAAACATTCACTCCAATAAGCTTTCGACTCCTCCGCCGCTTCACTTTGGTAATACTCTCGTTCTTTGACGGCATAATCCTTAAAATCCTCTGCGGGCGGCAACCAGGAATCATCATCTTCGCCAAGTTCAGCCAGATAATAGTGTTCAAGCTGATCCCACATCAGCCCCAGTGAAGTAAAATCCGACACAATATGGTGAACACACATATGTAAAACGTATTCTTCCGCACCGACGACGTAGATACCAAAACGCAGACACGACGCTTTTTCTAATTGAAAAGGGATGGAATGAAAGTTCTGAACCGCATCCTCAAGCGCCTCCTGGCTCAAGTTCGTTGTATCGAAAACCTCCAATGCCGGCGGTAAGTGTTCGTTAATGACCAACCTTGGTTCGCCATTCACATTAACGAAAGTACTTCTCAGGGTGGCATTCTTAGAAACAAGCCGGTTGACCGCGTAACGAAAAGCATCAATTTGAAACGATCCGTGAATACGGAATGCCATGGAAATATTATATTTGGAATCGCCAGGGGTATAGTTGTCAATGAACCATAAGGCTCTTTGTTGCATGGACAGCAATTCTTCATCACTAATCTGTGAGTAATCTTTATACATAACGTGTCAAGCTCCATAAATACTTAAACAGTATCCCTACCCTCTGGCTAAGCCAGCCTCGTTACGGAGAGGGCAAAGTTTGTGCTTGGTGTTACTCCATCAATCAACGGCTCGTCAGAAATAGCGTTTCAACTTTTCAACCAGCTCAGAAATGCTACAGTCGTCAAAAAAGACGGACATGGGGACTAATTTCCCAATGATCCCACGCAACCGCTGAGCAATCGTCACCGCCGACATGGAGTCCATATCAATTTCACTCAATTTCGTGTCGGCAGTCACGTTTCCTCCTGCAACCAATTTTTTCAGCTCTTCTATCACTATTTCAGTCATCGCCTGACGTTGCTCTTCATGAGAAGGTTTTTCAGGCGTGACCATAGCATTATCACTTTGCGTAGAACTGAAAGCGGACTCTATATCATTCACCGGCTCTTGCTGGTAAATCAGCCGCTCCAGAGCAACCTGACTAAAGTTTCCAGCAATCAGCCCGGCATAAGGAGCAATATCCGCTCTAATGACGGTATCCATGACATTTTTAATATTCCCCCCAGGCTGCCATGCGATCGCCATGCCTGATAACCCAGTCGCGGCCCGATATCTCATCAAGGCATCCACGAATGCGTTCGCGGCAGTACATGCCCCCTGACCTGCAACGCCAATAATCTCTGACAGTGAAGAAAATGTCATGAATCCATCCAGGTTTAACCCTTGAGTTGCCAGATGTAGGTTCCAGCTTCCCGCTATTTTCTGGCGGAAAACTTTTTCAACCGAACGGCTGTTTAACGTGGTAAGCAGTGCGTCTTCAACAACGCTTGCCAAATGGTAGATCCCCCGTAAAGGGTGCCCCGTTCTATCGATACGTCGCAACACCGCTTTGACGTCCTCGATATCGGCTACATCACCTTGGAACAAACGGAGATTGCAACCCTGTGCTTTTCGCTGTTCAGACTCAGTAATTAAATTAGCTGGCGGAGCGGAGTGCCCCATCAACGTGACGTGCCTTGCTCCGGCCGCAAACAGACTATCCGCCAGCATACGCCCGGTATCGCCAAACCCGCCGGTGATAAGATAGTTTGCATTCTGTTTTATCTCCGTCTTTTCTTGGCTAACCGCTAGCGGTCCAACCTGACGCTGCCAAATACATTGATCATGAATGAGAAACTCTCTCTGTTGATGCTGATTTGCCATGATGGCAAGAACCGATGTTATCTCTTCGTTCCCAACCTGTTTAACCGGCAAATCAATCAAGCCAACGTCAACAGAGGAATACTCTTTCGCAATGACCCAACCTAATCCCCATAAACTACTACCAGACAATACTGTATTAAATTGCTCGCCAGACCCCTGCACACCTTGGGTAAGGACCCAAAGCCGCGGTTTTGCATCGTGATGGCGCTCAGCAACTTTATTAGCAATAAGGCGTAAACTTTCGAACTCACGTAATTCATTAGCCACAATATCCGCAGCGTTCAAGAATTCTTCGTGGCTAGCCAAATAGATCAGGGTGCCCGTGTCCCCTATTGAGTCAATTTGGGAGGCAGGATCTGCTCTAAGATCAATATCAACGACATCTATGCCTTTCGCCTCAATCAATTCCTTCACCCGGTGAGTAAAAGCGGTGTTTCTGCTAATGACAGTACATTGAGTTAATAACGGAGCTTCGGGCAATACGATATTACGTTTCACCCAATCCAGATTGAATAGTTGCATGCCACTCTTCTCCAAACCACGAAACAAAACATCACACGTGTAGCCCGTTTAAGCTGCACATTATCAAAACGCATCGGGCTTTCGTCCCCTATGCGTCAAATTTTACGCCCATAAAAGGCGAAAAAACGGTGAGATATGCTATTAATAACCAGAGAAAAACGGCTGTTCAATTCCAAGTTCTCCAATCATTTCTAACCAAAGATCCATTAAACGAGGTGGTAAAATCTGTAGATGGCAATCTGGCCTGGAAGAAATAGTGACTTCCATCATATCGGCATAGATCTCTATATCCATGCTCAATGGTATCTCTTGCGCATCTTCATCGGGTTTCCCAATACGTATTTTTTCAGGCGACAGTTCATAGCCAATAACATTGGGAGACCGTCGTTGATCACCAACGAAATTGAAAGAAATTGCAGGAAGTTCAGGCCATCCAAAGATGGAGTTAGGTACAAAGTAAGTCGCAGCATAATCCGCCGCTTTTTCCATCGCGTTATTGAACTCTTGTACCGCGTGCTGGAGAGTGCTATCCAACGATGGCTCTGGATCAATATTAAACTTAACTGTGATTGGAAATGATACTGACCCGACAAGATTAGCCACCGAGGTTTCCCAATATCCCACAAAATGAGGACTGACCCACAACAGCATATTCAGGCTGCCCTTCCCAAAAACAGCCGCCAGCGCCTTTAACCAACTACCTAACAATAAATCCGCAACACTGACGCGATGTCGTTTAGCCAAAAGGCGTATCCTATTTAAAGCTTCGCCATCAAGCTGCCTGATTTCTGTGACGGCTTCAGACAATCTGCTAATGGGGAGTGACTCAACACTTCGCCCACCGAGAATATTCAGGGTAGGTTGTTCAACTTGTTGTTCATCATCAGGGATAACAGCTTTTACGATTTGCCGATGTCGTTCATACAACTCAGCACAAAATTGCTCGTAATTTGTGGCACTCTCAAGGGTAAGGGGCTGACCACTCACTGACATTCTGTATGCCTTTGAAAGATCTCGCCATAAGATCCGGCTGGAAATACCGTCACAAACTAAGTGATTGAATATCAATACCAATCTTTGATCACGGGCACAATTGCCATCAAACAGGCAGTAACGCAATAACGGCGGATTTGCCAAATTCATGGCGGCCCTAACCTCAGCAATGTAGTTTGATATTAAGCGTCGGCGATCACATGGACTATCGGCTGGCTCTCTGACTTCAAAAGCTTGATGCAATAATTCACTGTCAGGCGGCACGAAATCCATCTTCATATCCATCCCGCTACCGATAAACCGTGCTCTCAGAATAGAATACTTATTCAATAAATATTCAATCGCTACCTTGAGGTGTGCCGGCTCCAATCGCTCCAAGGGCATTAATACTTCACCGACACATAATTGATCAACTCTCAGCGAATATCGCAAATCATATAATTGCCCTAATTGAACACGCATAATATTCACCTTTCCATTGCAAGCCCGACGGGCAGAAACGAAATGTGCAGATTCCATACTCTATCTGCATATAAACTAGTCGAATAACACAGCGTTTACTTTTGACTACCAGAGAAAGCGAACATGCAGAGTAAAAAAACGGGAATTGATAACCCGGTTACCCCACATGGAATGATAATTTGCGTCATTTATTAAGGTACTAAAAATACAGTGACGATTTTAAAAGTAGCAATAAAAAAGGAAACCTCCACGAATCAATCCAGATATTTGAGCTGGACCAAAATAATTAATCCATTATTACTATTAAATAAGTAATCCGGTTAACGTTTTGCTTTAACCATATCTTCACTTTCCGGCTTTTATGAATGCAATAGTTATATAAAATCAACGTGATACTTTCGGCATGGAGATATTAGATTTACTCCGTTATATTTTCCGTTTCTCGTATTAAGTGCCAGACGGTTGTGCCCGGTTCAAGTTGTTCACACAGAAAGTCCAACCAGGCCATACCGGGTCATGCCCTCTTGTTCTTTTAGGCACACTGGTCTGACTTGTGGAAGCTATCACCTCTAGTGTTATTTGCTGCCAGCCCGCCTAGCTTACAAACTCACTTCGGATGGTAAACAGCAGGTCAAGGAGATCTGTGATAAAGCGGGACTCCATCGTCAAGAGCACTCATGTCCTCAATCTGATTGACGATATGGCACTCAGAAAAGCGATCCGAAGTGCCCGAAACCGCACAGAAGCCTATCATCAGCTCCAAAGTAACCAGGTCAGCATTATTTAAATAAATCTAGACATTAATATTTATGTCATACATGATATATCTAACGATGCATCAGTTTTTATTGACTATTTTCAAATAAAGGCTTACTTAGGAATAAGTAACAAAGGAGGACGTGTTATGCAGCATACCACTTACATGGAAATTACAGGGGCAAATCAAGGGTTGTTGTCTAGAAACTGTTCAGACAATGATACCCATAAAGATAAAATACAGGTTAATTACCTTGAGTTATCAAAAGGTATTGATGACTTAAGTTATATATAAACAATAATTTTAGAAAAAATTTAGATAGTTCATCCCCTTTATTACTTAATGCTATTGATAAAAATGAAAATTTAGAATTGACTATTTTTCAATATGTTGATGGAAAAATAGCACATGAATTTAAATTTAAAAATGCGTTTATAGAAAGAATAGATACTAAGTTTTCAGACGACAGTTCTCCTTATGAAAAAATACAAATAAAAATAGCCTGATAACTAACATGGGTGATGGGCGACAGGAAATACTATCGCCCATAAAAAAGAGAGAAAATTATGAAAATGAAAAATAACAACATTTACCTATTAAATAAATTATCACAAAAGGAAAATAAATCCTTAAGAGATGCCTATGAAAGAGAAATGAAATACATAAGGGATGAGACTGAAAAAGAAAATAAATCTTTAAGAAATAAATATGAGAAAAAAATTAAATCTTTAAGAGATAAACAAGAAAAAAAAATCACATCGTTAAACGATGAACATCATGAGGAAAAAATTAAATCGTTAAACGAGGCATATGAGCAGGAAGTTCAATATTTAAACGATTCATATGAGCAGGTAATAAAACTTTCCAACGAGGCATATGAGCAACAAATCAAATCAACAGATAAATATGATGAGTGGCTTAGTGATTTGTTTCGTTGGGATCTACCCACAATAATCACACTCAACTCCATAATCATATTACTTTATTTCGTAAGCATATACGCAAGTAATAACAACCCATATGTAATGTTTTACATTTTTGCATCAATATATTTCGTTGCTATAATCCATATACCCATAGTAATATCATTAGATAAAAAAATTAGTTTCCTTTTATACTTAAAGGCAAAAATAATTTACCTTTTCAGTTATTTTCATCTTTCTCATTAAAAAGATATTTATCTAACAGCAAGTATGCTTTAATTGCCGTATTCCCAGTTTTATAAGTAAGCACCGCTTTATCACTGGTAAACATTTTTCTGTTATAATCACTTTCCATATATTTGAATAACCTAACTCCCCCCTTTTCAGTGAACAATCTATGTAAAAGTGGTACTTTTTCAAGACCACTTTTTGTTTCCACAGGTAAGTTTATAATTCTTTTAGAAGGATTATATTTAGCAAAAGCTGCAAACCCAAAATAAATACCAACGCCAAAGTTTACAGTATCATACGCTAATTCCCCAGAACCCTCATCAGCGCCCAAAAAAGAGAATCCTTCTTCTGTAAAATATTTAATGGGATTTACGGGATTAACTTCACCATCTGTAAATTCATACATGATATTGCTTGCCCCTTCCACTGCGTCGCCAATCCCTGTTACTGTCCCTAAAACTCCCATACCTCTAGACTCCATTTTCTTTACCCTCCCCACCTTCGTGCGAAAAGACATAACTCCAGCTCCGAACTGTACAATGCCTCCAATAATTTTTAACCCATTTTTACCATAAAATAGAAATCCATTTCCTGAATATTCTTGAGTCTTTAAATATGTTTTCCTATCTTTTTTTCTTCCTTGTTCATAACCATACCTTTCCGCATCCAATTCCATTCTTATTTCGGCTATGCATCTTTTTATGTCAGCCCAGTACTCCTGGCGCCCTTGATTATAATTATATAAGGCAATTTGAAAATCACTCCTTATCAATCTAACCACCTGACTAATTTCACGTAAATAGTTATTTTTAAGATCAACATATTCCAACAAATAAGCTGCTGAATATCTGGATATTTTAATTAATTCATCACCATAATAATCAAACTGTTTCATTGACGGCATTATCATTAGTACACCCTCTCTTCCCATATACTATAGGAGCTAGTCCCGGCAGTCACATGTTCCCACGTAATAGATTTAAATTTAATGGATAGAGATTCTTCTGGTTGTGCGTCATTATGTGTTATAGAGTTTGGACAAAAGAAATTTATATTAACCAAAGATGCCTCGGTTAATTTAACTTTATAATATAATTCAAGCCCACCACTCATCGAAGTTCGATAAAAGAAAAATTCACATGTTAATATTTCATTTGATGTTAACGCTTGTGATAATAAAGGAGAAGATTTATCGATAGGTTTACGTATATCTATAGGTTGAAAATTCACATTTTGATGCATTGATAAATTAGAAGATAATTCATTAACTAATATTTCATCTTCATGACCTTTTTGATATTTATTACCTATAGACTCTATAGTAGAACATCCGCCAGAGATTGAACTCTATTTCTTTCCTTGTAACTTAAGATAAATAATATTCGCCATCACTATACCCCATATAATTTCCTTAAAAAATCATAACATTACAAAAATAACTCAAATAAAACATTAAAAATAAAAAAATTATCTTATCTATAAATTCAGATACCCATGACCCATTATGTTAAACGGACGATTTTAGACACTAAAAATACCCGTTAGGTACGTTAAAAAGCCTCGGTGACAGACTGATTGCAAAAAGTGAAACCAGAATGTCTCAGACGTCATATCCATGAAGCTAAATGAGGAAGGGAGCCAGCAAAAATGCTGGCTCCCTTATTCAACCATTAACTTCTGATTAAGAAACGATGGGTGCAATCAATCCTACTCACCTATTTTACTGATGATGAACCGCAGCATGAGATGCATCACTCAATGAGGAGCGGCGGAAATTGAACCACACCAACGCCGCCATCATCAGGAGAAACAGGGACGCAATGCCCATCACAGAAAAAACAGCATCGTCGAACGCTGACTTAGCGAGGCTGACCAAAGCTTGCCCGGCATCCGGCGCCATATCTTTTGCCGCAGTCAGTGCGCCATCAATACCATCTTTAGCAATATCGTAGACTGGAGAATCCACTGGAATGTCAATGAAATAGCTATAGATGAATGACATAATGCTACCCATGATCGCAATGCCCAATCCACCGCCCAATTCATAGGAAACTTCTTCAACCGACGCCGCCATACCTGCCCGATTTGGCGGCGCTGCCTGCATGATAGTCGTGGATGCAGCGGTCATTGTTGCTCCAAGACACATACCGAGCGCAAAAAAGCAAGCTATCTGCACAGGCAGAGGTGTTGAAAAACTCGCCATGAGCGCCAGTATGGCAATGGCATACATCAACAACGAGGTTATGAGGAATCGCGCACTCCCTAAACGAGGAAGAACCCAACCACTCACCGGGCTTGCAACAATCGCGCCCAATGAGAATGGCAGAAAATATAGCCCGGATTGCAAAGGCGTTAATGACAATACCAGTTGCAAACGCTGGCTTAACACCAAATTAAGGCCCATCAAACAGGCGGAAGCCACCAGCCCGGCGATAACCGCCGATGAGAAAGCCGGGCTTTTGAACAGGCCAAAGTCAATCAACGGATGCACGCTGCGTTTTTGCCGTCGAATAAACAACGCCAGAAAACCTATCGTCAGGGTGAAAGTGACCAATATTGCGATATAGGAAGGCTGCCGTTTGGCAAATTCCTTGATGGCATAGGCGAAGCTTATCAAGACAACCATGATCTGCAATGAGCCAATAAGATCCCACGGATGAGACGAATCTGTTTTCGCCGTTGGGACAAACAACCATGACAGAATGAGTGTCAAAATCACCAAAGGAACGTTGATCAGAAACACTGATCCCCACCAAAAATATTCAAGCAATAAGCCGCCAATCAGCGGGCCTATCGCCGCGCCGCCAGAGGCAACCGCTGTCCAGACCCCAATGGCAAATGATTTCTCATCTTCATCTTCGAATGTCAAAGCGATAATCGACAGTGTGGCAGGCATCATGATTGCCGCCCCAATTCCTAATAACGCTCGAGAAACAACCAACATTTCTGGCGAATAAGAGTAGGCCGCCGCCAAGGATGAGAACCCAAAGATGATGAGACCGTAAACAAACAACCGCTTATGCCCGATGCGATCTCCCAAGGTACCCGCACCTAGCAATAACCCAGAGACGATAAGAGGATAGATATTCACTATCCATAACTTTTCCGTTGTATTCGCCCCCAAACTGTGGGTCAGACTCGGTAACGCGGTATATAACACTGTCATATCGATAGCAACCAGCGATAACGCGACTGAAACAGCAGTGAGCACCCACCATTTCTTTATTGTATTCATTTCATTCATCCATTCTTATACCCGTCATCTTTCAAGTTGCCTCTTTGTTGGCTGCACTCACTCACCCCGGTCACATAGTTATCTATGCTCCCGGGGATTCATTCCTTTGCCGTCGCGATGCATCTTGAAATCCATAGGGTATATATGTCATCTCCAGGAAATTCGGTGTCATCTAGACACAATGACTCTCATACTCTTGCAATAAATCGTTAACGTTAACGCTAAGAGTGATATCGCGTTTCAACTTTTTGTTTAATTCCGTTTCTGTTACCCCCTGAATAGTGCCTTGATCAACAAGTTTAGCCACTCGACTACGTGACAATGCAAGCTTTTTGGTCAGGATTGAGATCAATCTGATAGGAATGGGATATTCAAGCTGTATTGTGATCTCTGCCGCTGGAATTTGAGCAATGTCATGAAGCTCTTTACCTTCGATGATAAAGTCAGGAGCCGCGCCGAGTTCAGCTCTATTCTTTGCCAATACGCGATAATCAAACGCATACCGTCGTATTTCATCTTGATCATTATGCAAAAACCGTTCATACAAATTGCTTTCCAATTTGTTGACATGAATCCTGGAAAAAATATCAATATTCCAAGTGTAATCACACTTTTCGCATTTATAGATACTCCACACATCTAAGACTTTTTTTTGCGCATTAACCCTAAAAGTGCCGGCTGGATAAAACTCCTTTTTTACTTCACAGCCAGGGCAACGTTTCAAAATGGCCTGATAGCCTACAGGCCTTACTAACCAGATAACATTTCTATTTGTCATGATAGATCCAAGTTTAAATTGGTTGAGTTAGTTACTAGTTACGGCTAAATTGGTCAATTTCAGATCTGATTTTGATGATATTCTATAACATCAGATCTTGAAACCCTTTATCAATTCGTTGCTTAGATGGCAAAGAGACAGAAGACAGAAGACAGAAGACAGAAGACAGAAGACAGAAGACAGAAGACAGAAGAGCTTGACGTGAATTTATAAGACTGCAAGCAATGTTTTTTCGAAGGCGTTCTGAATTCTGCATCAGACGCCGTTCATTTCGGGATATCAGCGCCATAATAGGCATAATTCGATCCGGTTAGTGTTATGTGTTGATTTAACGATTGCCCAAACCGTTCAAACCGAATTGAGTTCCTTCAAAGAGGTAGACTATTTTGCCGAGCTATTTAATATCCTTGGATTCAATTAATACGTTCCGCTATTTTTTTCATAAAAAAACATCAAGAAAGGGAAAAAGAATGGAACCCCAAAAAACAGAAATTAAAAGATTAATATTGCACCCTCTAGAAAGAGTAAGAATTACATACAAATTCAAGACACATTCAATTGTTCGTTATCTTACAGTGGCACACCACCTTTCCAGTAACTGATTTATCCAACACGGAGTTTTTTAGCCTGCTTATCAAGCCCCTCAAAGATTGGACCGCTAATGTGACTAGGGAAGTCTTTGGGTAATTCACGCGCAACTTGGTCGATTACAGCTCCTGACATTTCCCCCATCCGCGTCATCAGACTTTCTGCTGTCTCAGTAGAAAATCCAACGTGTTGAGCGGTAGATAAAAAATGACGTGGCTGGATATACGCCCAATTATATTGGCGATTCTTTCCTCGTAATGCCATTGCCATTTTGGCCTTCTTCGGTGCTATCCCTTTCGTCGCAAAAATAGGGTAAGCCGACAACACATCGTAAAGTGGTGTCATCTTGTACGCTGATTCAGGCTGAATGAACATACTGAAATTTTTGCCATGACCATCAATCGCCGCCAACAGCCAGAATAGGATCTGAGACTTGAAGAACGTTTCTCTGTCCTGAGTTGGTTGTAGAGAACCGAGCAACAGCTTCATGGCGTCTGCAATGCCAGGTCCACCATCCGACTCATATTTGAGTGCCGAAGCAATACCTAAAGCCTGGCAAAGGTCTTCCTGTGGAAGACGCATTAGCCAATTCCCATCAGATGACCATCGGCGATCGAAGCGTTCAACAATCAATACTTTCAGCTTTCCGAAGGTTGCCAATTCGGCATTAGCTACAGGGAGGCCAAATGCCTTAGCAATCTTTAGGCAAAGCCATTCGTTTTCACAGCTTTCTCTAAGATCAATATTGTTTTGCTCTATCCGACCAATTGGCAGTTTGAAGATATGGCTTGTGGGTGTACTTCCTTGGGGGCGTTGCCAGCATTCCTGATGCCAGAGAAGCGCGGTTTTTTCTTGAGCTCCGGCTAATGAGATCCTGAAATCATCTCGCTCTGTCATTCCCAACGGGAAGCTTTGATACCCTTCTAGCAGCTCGATAATAGCATCATCATTGAGCGGTTCACCAACCATATCACTGACGGGAGGGATGTCCGCTCCTTCTGGATAAAGCTGAATGGCCCCTACACAGTCCCTTCCCACACTAGCCAATAGATCAAAAGGATGCTTGCTTTGTATCTTGAACCGAGCCTGTATCCTGGCAATAACCGCATCAGAATCTGGTAATAAGTTATCGAAGAAATTAAATACCTCTTTGCCTCTATGCCGTTGGGTGCTA
The DNA here is from genome assembly GCF_018448965.1 of Photorhabdus hainanensis. Taxonomy (NCBI): domain Bacteria; kingdom Pseudomonadati; phylum Pseudomonadota; class Gammaproteobacteria; order Enterobacterales; family Morganellaceae; genus Photorhabdus; species Photorhabdus hainanensis. The sequence continues at coordinate 28,740 of NZ_RCWD01000013.1, forward strand.
AGAGGGATTGAAAGTGAAATGGCACGAGCGCCATTCAGGAGCAACCACTCATCTTTGTACTGAAATGACATCGCACCAGTGCCATCACGAAATAGCGTTCCTACCTCAAAACTATTAAGCGCAACCGTCAACGCCTTCATCGATTACCACTCCTCTTTCCAACCGGTGCTCGTTCTTTGTGAATTCCCGCGCTCTGATACATGGAGCTCCAGTTCCAACGCGGAGAGTAACTTGAACAAGGTTTCTATCTTACTGCCCTCTGGATACTTCTCGAATCCCGATACAGTGCTCTGTTTAATACCGACCCGATCAGCCGTTTCCCGCTGAGTCAATTTGCTTTTTTTGCGGGCCTCTCTCATTGCGAGTGCGAGCATTGCTGGTGATGTGATCTTCATAATTATCCCCTATGACGGATAAATACAAAATATACCCTGTAGAGGATAAATTCAAGTTTATCCCCTATAAAGGATAAGAAAAAAATATCCCCTGAAAGGGATATATCGACTATAGTAAGAAGAAAGGAAACCTGTAAAAAGAAGAGAAACCTGACCTACGCAACCGCAGGTCAGGCATATCACTGTGATCTTCCTGTATAGAAAAGAAAACAATCATTACTCACGCTTTGGACAATCAATCACGTCGAAATTTTTGCTGTAGCAAATGTACAATTCATCACGATTGATCTGAACGGTTTTTCCCTTCAATGATGGGTTATTTTTCTGGAGGAACTTAATTAACTGTTCATTAGATGGACGATTACTCGGCAACACCAACTCATCGAACAGCTCCTGCTGTTTACTGAAAAATTGCTCTGGCGTTGCAAACGCGCAAACACCATGTTTTTCCCACTCGCCTTGCAACAGATCTGCTCCGGGGGAAGCGCATAGATAAGGTTCAATCACCTGATAATCCAGTTGTGGCAAATCCCCTTTGCAAAGACGTGGATGTTTGCGAACATCAGACCAATCACGGCACTGCGCCATTGATTTACCGTTGCAGGTTTGCGCCCATAAGCCGTGAATGACCCAACTAAATTTGTTTTCGGAGAAACATTGCAATTTAAATTTTTCATATTCACGCCGCGCCTCAGCAAGTTTGTTACTACTTTTCAGTTGGTTAATATTCTTTTCTTTGCCCTTACAAAATGCTGGAGAATAACTAATAGCCAGTTTGAAATAATCTGTCGATGCGGTTGCATTCTGACCATAACGGTCATTTTTGGCAACGAAGTCATAATCTTTCGGCGGAGTAGCAGGTAAGATACAAGATGCACCCTCTTCCAATGTTGCTCGAAACTCTAACGAGTCAGACACTCCTGTTACTTCTGGTTGTTTCGCACAGCCAACAACCAGTAAAACGACTATTGCTGATAATAAATTAAAAAAACGCATCTTAATTCCTTATGGGAAATGATTTCCCTGTTGATGGTAAGCAAATAAAAACCTGCCCAAATCAGGGCAGGCGTAGGACAGTTAAAATTATTTTTTTTCAGTTAGATCAATTTGATATACCGCAAAACCGATATCATCGTTTGCCAAATATTTCATCGGGTATTGAGAAAATGCTTTGATAAACTTCGCCGCTTTCTCACTTGGAGACGTTTCAAAACGGATGTCCAGTTGCTTATCAGTTTTGATTGGCATAATTGACCAATTATTCTCGGCGTTAGTCTCTACCATCCCTTTCTGTTTAGACATTTTGACAATGTAAGCCGCCAAAATAGCGCGGTTCTCATCCGGTGAAGCGAATGCGATGTGATCTTCGCCTGTGCCGGCAAATTTACCGCCATAGGCACGGTAATTATTGGTAGCAATGAGAAATTTGGCTTGAGGATCGATCGGTTTGCCCTGGTAAGTCAGCTCCTTGATACGGTTCGCCCCTTGATTGATGATCTGGCAATCAACGTCATATTTAGCGGGCTGAGTCAGATCAATCTTATAATTCACACCACTGATCATGTCGAAGTTATAAGTACGGAAGCCGCTCCAGTTCAACAGATACTGTGGTTGAGTTGAATTTGGATCAATCTGGTTATACATACCGGCCGAACACTCCAGCCATTCAATCACATCAGCGCCGGTGACCTTCACAACAGCCAGCGTATTGGAATAGAGATACAAATCTGCGGCATTGCGGAAGGTTAAATCGCCTTTTTCAACTTCAACAAACTCCGCCGGCGCATTTTTACGTCCACCCACTTTGAACGGCGCCGCGGCGGCCAGAACAGGAATATCCGCTAAATCAGGATCACCCTGAATGAAACGCCGAACGTAATCTGCTTGCGCATCATTCACGATTTGCACTGTCGGGTCACTTTGAATCAAAGCCAGATAGCTATACATATTGGCGGAAGCTTTGCCAATAAATTTACCCACAAAGCTCTGTGTTCCCTGATGAGCTTGATCGACAATGTGCGCCAACTCATTATCGCGCTCAACCAGCGCCTTTTTATTCACTTTGTCATAAATCGGGCGCGCTTCCGCTGTCGCCTGCGTCACTTTCCATGTCCCGCCCTGGTTGTCGATAACCATATCAACAACACCTAAATGATCACCCCATTGGCCGGGCATAACGGCCGGAATACCGTTAACCGTACCTTTGGCAACATCAACGCCTTTAATGTCTGCAAATTCTTCACTTGGGAACACCCCGTGCGAGTGACCAAACATAATCGCATCAATGCCTTTAATTTCACTCAGGTAATAAACCGAATTCTCAGCCATTGCCTTATAAGGCTCCTTGGAAAAACCGGAGTGAGGAATAGCAATAATCAAATCTGCCCCCGCTTTTTTCATTTGAGGAACAAATTTTTTCGCGGTTTCAGTAATATCGTTAACGACAACTTTTCCATCCAGATTGACCTTATCCCAGATAACAATCTGCGGCGGTACAAAGCCGATATAGCCGATCTTAATGGTATGGTTTTTACCCTCCCGGTCTTTCACCGGCGTATCAACAATAATATAGGGGGTGAAATAGTTCTTACCGGTTTTCGCATCCATGATGTTGGCATTGATATAGGGGAACTTCGCACCAGCTATGGCTTTTTTCAGATAATCCAAACCAAAATTAAACTCGTGATTACCAAAGTTGCCTACGGTATAACCCATTGTATTCATCAACTGATGTACTGGATGAGATTCCCCGTTTTTAATGCCTTTTGCCGCCATGTAATCCGCTAGTGGGCTACCCTGAATCAAATCACCGTTATCGACCAGAACGGTGTTGGAGGCTTCCGCTTTAGCTGCTTTAATTAAACTCGCTGTGCGTACCAAACCAAATTGTTCCGTAGGCTTATTCTTAAAATAATCAAAGTCAATCAGGTTACTGTGAACATCAGATGTTTCCATTACCCGCAAATCAACTGTTGCAGCATGGACATTACATGCGACCAATAAGGTTAATGTGGAGGCTTTCAACACATTGTTAACCATTTCACACCTCTTTTTTAGGCTAGTTTGAGAGAACCCAAAATCAGCTCTCCCTTAACTGTCAACTTACAAGTACAGACAAGTCCTCGTTTCCAGAACCGTCCGTTTTTTATTTTCATAAGCTGGATTGTCGCTATTTACGTCATCATATGCCGTTCCAACGAACAAACGCAGACTATTGTACTGAGAAATTGGCAAACGTTTATCTCAACCAACAAGATAAATCTGTTTTTTTATAGTCAAGGTCTTTTCATTTTTAACACGTAAAGAGTGGTTCACGCATACCACTCTGCCAGGATCTTTCCCCTCCTTATTAACGCTAACACGATAAAATCTGCTATTTAGCCCCCTTTAACAGGGTTCCATTTCAATTAAGTCAGAATAAAATATCTATAATGCTTCATATTTAATTATTAGCTTTATTTCTGAACAGAAATCTCTCTATTCTGCTTAGTCAGGTAAAATATTCAGGCTAATAAATACCACTCACAACATTACTGTATAAAATAAGATTACTAACGAATTGAAAATATTTTCAAGAAATTAATTATTATCCATATTAGGTCTACTTGTATAAATTCTTACGGCATTTAATTGTAAAATAATTGTTAATTCACATCTAAATAACTGAAAATGTTTAGTTAAAAAGGTTATTTCTTTAACATTTCAATATTTCGATGTAATTTTTCACCATGCAGTCTATTGCAAGTATATAATAAATAAAAACAAAAGTTATTTTCGTGAGAAAATGCACAATTACATCGTTAAACACACAAATAATTACAATTATTTGTGATAATAATCACATTGTCAGGTAACTTTATCTTTTTAATTAAATTTCATTAATTATCTTATTTATGAAAAAATTATTTAACAGATTAAAGATTTAATAATTAGCTTTAATATAAATTCATTTTAACCATAAAATATTAAAAACAATAAAAAATAATATTATTTATTTTACATAAAATTAATCTAAAATTAGCTTTATTATTTTTTATAAATATAAAATATATATAACAGACATGTTAAAAATAAAAAATTCATTCTATGAATTAAACTTTAAATTTAAAAAAACAATATCAAAAACAAACAACAAAATTGAAAATTAAATTTTACAACAAATTATAAATATTACTTATGTTATTGATATAAAAGAAAAATAATAAAATATATTTTTAACTTTATATTTCATAGATAAATTTGGCTATACTAAAAATTCCTACAAATGACTTTTCTACTCAACATGACGCATTTATCAATGTCTCCACCATCTCACTCCATTCAGCAATGAAGAGAAAATAAAAAAATTTATGTTAGCCACTTGACCCGAAACAATAATTACATTAATTTTATTTAACATTATAAACAGAATCATTAAACTTTATCATTTCAGCACTCCAGTAGAGCCGAAAGAACTTAGAATAAGTTTATAGTAATAGTTAATTAGCGAGAGCTAGCGTTAACTGTTCATTCATTTTAAAGAAGTTTTAAGGTTAATCGCTGATATCAAAACAAAAAATATAAAATAATCTAACATTTTAAAGCATTTTTTCTCATCAGGATTACTGAGGATTTCCTGACAAGTTGATAACACCTCTACCGTCTTTATTCATCACCATTAACCCTAAAATAATCAAAACATTATGATGGAGGTAACTGCAAATGAAATGGTATCTCAAGGAAGCCCTCGAAATTAATCAGGCTATCCCCTATAAGGAATCAATCAATATCGAAGCGGGTTTTGGACCAACAGGGCTGCCACACATAGGAACCCTGTGTGAAATCCTCCGTGCCAATCTCATCAAAACCGAATTGGAGAAAGCAGGCAGAACAGTTAATTTTTATCTCATTTCAGATGATTTGGACCCTTTCAGAAAAGTGCCTTTGAATATTCCAAATGCTGAAACATTAACGCCTTATCTAGGCCAACCGATAAGCAAGGTGCCGGACCCTTTCGGCAATTTCCCGTCATTCTCAGAAATGGCGGAATATCAACTCATGAAGCTCGCCGCAGAATATGAAATAGAGTGTCAGCTAATCAGAAACTCTTTAGCCTATCAAAATGGCGATTACAATGACGTAATTAAACTATTCCTGCAAAATTTCTCAGTGCTAAACCAAATATGCAAGGAATCGACGGGATCTTTAAGACAAAGAACCTACAGCATGATCATGCCCATTTCTGAAAGAACCGGGGCGGTACTTGAGCACATCATAGTCACAGGCGTGAACCCTGCGTCGGGAGAAATAACCTATTACATACCTGGTGATGAAGTCATTAATAAACCCGGTTATGAATATGGCGTAGAAATTCGGGAATTCTATAAAAATGAGATATTAGATCAAGAGCAAACTATTTCGGTACTGAACGGTAAATCTAAACTCCAGTGGAAAGCAGACTGGGGTATGCGCCTCCTTGCCAGAAACATTCATTTTGAAATGCATGGTGAAGATCTGCTGGCTTCTGCCGCTGTTGTTCGCCAGATCGCGGGAGCATTAAACAGGCCGATTCCACGTTTTTACAAATATGGGCTTTTCCTTGATGATTCAGGTAAAAAAATATCGAAGTCGAAAGGAAATAGTTTCTCTTTGGATGATATTCGCCATCTGCTTACACGAGACGCAATTCGCACTTACCTCTCAAAAGAGCCGCAGAGATCGTCTAAATTTTATGTCGCGCTGGCGCCACATCTTAATGATCAAGTTAATATTTCGCAAAAAGATAGAAAACGATTATCTTTTTCGAAGATAGCAAGAATATTACACGCTTCAAAACCGACGAGTAAACTCGCTGCTGAAAGTTTTCTAAATCGCTATAAAAAACCCGGAGAATCCATTTCAGATCAGGAATTAGAAATCAGTTATCATTATTATATCAGGACATGCAAACACAAAAACCAAGGATTACAAAACATTAAAGAAGAAAAGTATTTCTCAGCCATTGCCGACTTAATAAGTACAAGAGAAATATCCACCAAAGATCAACTTTTCCAGCGCATAATCAGTACATATGAAGACCATTTTTCAGATGATAAACCATCCCAAATATGGTCTTTGCTCTATCGAGGGTTATTTGGCGATACCAAAGGCCCACGAATTAAAACATGGTTAGATTTAAATTGCATGCAGCATATTTTAACCCATTTTAACAACCCATATAAAATTTCATATCAAAAAAATGAGGAAAATATCGTTAATAACGAAATTAACAGATCTCAAAAAGAGAGATTAATAAACAATAGCATCGAGGAGGACCAAATATATATGACTAAGCTATACAGTAAAATTAACTTCACCGAAATCAGGAAAAAATGTGATGAACTTTCCTCAGCTTTACAGAAGAATCGCGAGGCGCTAGTTGAAGCACTCTCTGGCTATCAATGTAAAAACGTCACCGAAGATGAAATTCTCCGTTCAATAGACGTCTTGAATAATATTGAGAACAACAGAGCGTATTTCAAAAAGAAAATTTATGGCGTCACATCATTCCTCCCACTTAATCAACCCATTTACGCTTCCGTATGTTTTGGTTTTATCCCTTCACTTATGGCGGAAAACGTATGCATACGCCCGCCGACAGCAATGCATACACATTACAGAAAATTTGAGGAGGTTATTAATTTATCCGAATTTTCTCCGACATTATCTATTTCTTATGAAGATAAAGAGTTATTTTTAAGTCAACGAGTAAAAATAACGGATGCGGTAATCTTTACGGGAACGCCAGAGAACGCACTCAAAGTCCGTAAACATTTTAGAAAAAACACCTTATTTATTCTTAATGGCGCCGGTCATAATCCACTTATTATCTCAAAAGATGCGGACATTAATCTGGCCGTTGAAAGTGCGAAGCGCGTCGTTCTTTACAATCAAGGGCAGGATTGCGCGGGTCCAAATGCTATATTAGTACACAATGATATATACGATTTATTCAAGCAACGATTAATCTCTGATTTGAAGAATATTGAAGATAGAGTTGGACCTTATAGTGACTATAAAAATATTGTCGGTCCCAATAGCGATATCGATCACAGTATAAAAATTGCTTCAGTATTTAAAGTAAATAGACCCTATTGCACCTATGGAGGAGAAGTTAATCCCATCAATGGCATGATAAAACCGACGGTTTTCGAGAAAGAATTATCATTAGGAGGTAATTATAAAGAATTTTTTGCCCCGGTTTTCTTCTTACAAAGATATTATCAAGATCAAGATTTAATCCATTATTTTTCTGATCCTTTGTATTCTGCTAATGCGATGTATATATCTCTGTTTGGCACCAGTGACTATATCCATCATCAACTCAGCGAACGCCTTCACCAACCAGATAGTATTCTGAGCAATACTGATTTACATCTGGAAGAACACGGTTATCTTCCCTATGGCGGTCAAGGGCCGGCGGCTTCATGCCTTTGGTATGAAGGAAATCGGATTAGCGGCAGTACATTGCCACAGCGTGATATATACCACTATTTAATTGAACCCTTTGATCCTCTTCCCACGCCAAAAGGTGAAAAACGTCGCTGCGTTCAAGCGGGAATTTAAACCACTCCGGTGAATCCTCTTATTTCAACGGATGACCTGACCGCGCCGTACTTTCCACAAGTAAGCACGGCGTGTCTTAGCGCTTAATACAATCACGATACCGTCAATCAAGATAATTGACACAAGATACTAGGGCTTATCCCTAGGATTCGCTATTATGCTACCTTATGTTGGTCACGCTCACCGATTTATTGAGCAAAAATATGGGGTAATTTTATGTTGTGGTTCAAAAATTTAATGATTTACCGTTTAAACCGGGAAATTTCACTTTCTGCGGATGAACTGGAAAAACAATTGAGTCCGTTAGCATTCACCCCATGTGGCAGTCAAGATATGGCGAAAACAGGTTGGGTACCGCCAATGGGTTCACACAGTGACGCCTTTACCCATGTCGCTAATAACCAAATTCTGATTTGCGCCCGCAAAGAAGAAAAGATGTTGCCTTCACCTGTTATCAAACAAGCACTACAGGCAAAAATTGAAAAACTGGAAGGAGAACAACATCGCAAACTTAAAAAAACAGAGAAAGACTCTCTGAAAGATGAAATATTGCATACCCTGCTACCACGGGCATTTAGCCGATTCAGCCAAACTTATATTTGGATCGATATCGCCAACAATCTGATCGTTGTTGACGCTGCCAGTGCTAAACGGGCCGAAGATAATTTGGCATTATTGAGAAAAAGCTTGGGTTCTTTACCCGTTGTTCCCCTGACATTTAAAGACCCAATAGAATTAACCCTGACAGAATGGGTACGTTCCGGTGATCTGCCAGCAGGTTTTGCTTTAATGGATGAAGCCGAATTAAAAGCTATTTTGGAAGAAGGCGGCGTGATCCGTTGTAAAAAACAAGATTTGGTTTCTGATGAAATCGCTACTCATATAGAAGCTGGCAAATGTGTCACCAAATTAGCGCTCGATTGGGAAGAGCGTATTCAATTTATGTTGTCAGATGATGGCGCTTTCAAGCGCATAAAATTCAGTGATACTCTGCGTGAACAAAATGATGACATTGATCGGGAAGATTTTGCCCAACGGTTTGATGCTGACTTTATTCTAATGACCGGCGAATTGAGTGCGCTGATTAAAAGCACCATTGAAGCGCTGGGTGGTGAAGCGGAAAAATAACCTCAATTTTTAATACTATTTGCCGCTTTGAACTATTTTTCAAAGCGGTATTTTATGCCTTCCTCAATTCAAGGCCAGATATTTTTTAAAAAGCCCCCCTTTTCACACTACCAGCAATATTTCTTTAATTTACTCTGAAAAAATCATTTTGAGAACAATCAATTCAAAATTGGAAAGTAAGCCATCGCATTAATCAACGAAATAAAGGAAGCACGTAACGTTATTTCAGCAAAAACCGCCATCCATCCTAGTACAATACGAAGCTACCGCAAAAGTTAACCTTTATCAGCTAAGATCTATGTTCCCATGCCAAGCGTATATCCTCCATAACTCCATATTGATTTATCCGTTTAACCACTCTTATCTCTATAAAAAATTAGAGTAAACAATATTATTAAATGTAACATGTAACTAAAGTTATATTATTAACCTATAATTTACCAAAAGTGGTTTTTTTAATTGTTATTAAAATATATACAACAATTTTAATTTTTTTATGGCAATATTGTTTTGACAATAAACAAACTTTAATATAAAAATAAATAATTACATGAAGTTACATTACTATTATATATCGAAATACAACTCTCATTTTAGTCAAAAACGTCTTAATTCTCCCTCATCTAACACAGGCAGGATATCTTGACGAAAAACTTGAGTTTATCCTCAATCTGACACAGGTAAAAACAGATGAATAAAAAATTTCATGAGGCAAATCGTTTGTCGTGGAATGCCGCTACTGTTGCCCATAATAGTCATAAAGGCGATCAAGCCGCTTTTTTCAGGCAAGGCGGCAACACACTCTATCCAGAGGAACTATCACTACTAGGTGATATAAAAGATCTAAATATCTTACACCTGCAATGTAATTCTGGTCAGGATACTTTAAGTCTGGTGAAATATGGCGCCAATGTAACTGGGGTTGATATTTCTGATGAAGCAATTAATTTCGCCCGTCAGCTATCCAGCGATAGTGGCATTCCGGCCCTATTCCACCGAGCTGATATTTTTGATTGGATGGAACAAGCCATTACAGAAAATTTGAAATTTGATCGGATTTTCTGTTCTTATGGTGTATTAGTTTGGATTTCTGACCTAAAAAACTGGGCCCGACTTATTTCACAATTATTAACACCAGAGGGAAAATTTGTATTGATTGAATTTCATCCGTTCTCCCTCTATTTTAATGCGCAATGGAAGCCTCATTATGACTATTTCAGGGAAGGCGCAGTCATTGATGAAGGCGGAGTTCACGATTATGTTGCTAAATCCGTCGAAACCCTCTATCCAGGTGAAGTGATAGAAGAAGGTGTTAAAGATTTCCAGAACCCTCACTATACTTATGAATTTTACTGGGGAATCAATGAAGTACTCAATGCTCTGATACAAGCAGGATTACGAATTGAACAGTTCAATGAATACCCTTACTCAAATGGATGGAGTGGATTTGAAGGCATGCGTAATATCGGTGGCGGAAAAATGGTACAGCCGGAAGGAATGCCTCGTATGCCATTAATGTATGGTGTGCTTGCAGGGAAATAATCAGACAACCCTCGTAACAATCGCCAGTCTGTTGCTCAGTATCACCTTACTGGCGATAATACCGACGCATTCCAAAACTAAATAACAGAATTAAAGCTATTTACCGTAATCCTACAAATCCAATTAGGTATTCAATGAATTCAGTTAAAAAAGGCTATCAACCGCCTTTCTCAATTACAGCTAAAATGATCCAGTTAGTTGCTGAAATCAGTGAGAATATCGGGCGGTTAAGCACAGAACAGGAGCAAATAAAAGCCCAGAGATTAAGACGTATCAATCGGATACGCACAATTCACGGCTCACTGGCAATTGAAGGTAATTTACTTGATGCAAGCCAAATCGCAGCCATTATTGAAGGAAAGCGAGTTATTGCACCTATCAGAGAAATACAAGAAGCGCGTAACGCTATCTTGGCTTATGAAAAGCTCAACCATTGGTATTTCACATCAGAGCAAAACTTACTGGAAGCCCATTATGTTCTGATGAAGGGGTTGCTAGATAATGCCGGCAGTTATCGACACAGCGGCGTCGGTGTAATGGATGGAGAAAAAGTCATTCATATGGCTCCACAAGCAAACCGGATTCCAAAGCTAATGGGTGACCTTTTTCACTGGTTAGGCTCTACTGATATTCATCCACTTATTGCCAGTTGCATTTTCCATTACGAATTTGAATTCATTCATCCATTTGCCGATGGAAACGGCAGAATAGGCCGGTTATGGCAAACATTGATTTTAAGCCACTGGAATCCATTATTTGAATTTATTCCCGTTGAAAGTCTGGTTCATGAACATCAAGCTCATTACTATCAAGCAATTAATCTCAGTAGCCAACTCGTTGATTGTGCACCGTTTATTGAGTTTATGCTGCACATGATCCGTGATGCAATTCTGACATCTACCCATCAGGCTACCCATCAGGCTACCCAACAAGTTAAACAACTAATTATGGTACTGGAAGGAGAAATGAACCGTGGGCAACTGCAATCAGCACTTGGATTAAAAGATCGTAATTCATTCCGACAGCGTTATTTGCAACCCGCACTGGCAGCAGAGTTAATTGAAATGAGCCATCCAGAAAAACCTAGCAGCCCATTACAACGCTATCGTTTGACAGAAAAAGGGGTAGATTTAAAAAATCACCACAATATAGTGAAAAGTAACCAATTCCTATCTTTCAATGATGTCCCTGTTTTGACGGCACCATAATTCTTTGACACACTGCATACAGAACGAATTTATTCATTTTGTACACATAATCCAAATCGGAGGCTTCCATGGGAACCCGTTATGAAACCGACGTGGTAGCTTGGGCTAATGAACAGGCAGCATTACTACGTAGCGGTAAGCTGAGTCAGATAGATATAGAAAACATTGCCGAGGAGATAGAAGACGTGGGTAAAAGTGAAAAACGCGAACTAGCAAGTCGGCTGGCCGTTCTACTGGCTCACCTTCTAAAGTGGCAATTTCAGCCAGGCCGTCGCGGCTCCAGTTGGCAAAGAACCATCAAAGAGCAACGAAAATCTCTATTGCGGCGTATTGATAAGACGCCAAGCCTTAAAGGATGTCTGGCAGATAAAGAGTGGTTAGACGACGCATGGTCCGATGCAGTTGCAAGCGCTGCTGATGAAACCGGGCTGGATGTTTTTCCTGAATCCTGCATTTGGGATATGGAGCTAATTTTATCTCAAGATTTTTATCCAGAATAATCTCTTACAAACCTATTGAATATACGAACTATTAACGCTGGGTAAAACCAGCGTTAATAATATATCTCACTTTTAACCAAATTTATTATATGGTTTAATTCAATAAAATTGTAATACATATAATAACACCTATCATTTTATTAACCAAATAAGCGCCATAAAAATATTATTTTTAAACACAATCTAATTACATAGAAAGATAACCACTATTAAGCCATTAATAACAAATACCTATTTATTCATAATTGACCTTATTACAATAAATTATTCACCATTATGAGACAGGATCTTATAAGAGCCTGTCTAAATTTACTCTCCAATTATTAACATAAAGATAAAATAATCTACCCTAATATCTTCACTACATATAAATTAATGATGAATTAGCTCTAACGAATACAGTGTTACCGTTGAAGGTTTCGCTCCTTTATCAACCAACGTTAATTTATTATTAGCTATAGACACATTAATCTGACTAGTCACCTCAGGTGGTGTTATTTGTTCCAGCGATCCGCCTTGTTGAATACGATACGCTTTGACTTTAAATTTCTTACAACCTATATGATCAATCACCACAGTAACTCCCTGGTCACTATGAGTATAATCACGAGTTTTAGGTCTTAAAAGAGAATCTAATGGAAGTTGTTGCACCGGCTCCTTTTGCACTACCGCATTATTAGATTGAATGGTTGTCGGATCAACACCACCAAACCATCTATTCTTACTACAGGTATCCGTTAATTGATCTAATGTTCGGCTAGTATCCAAATAGTATTGTTGATATAAATCCGCAGGAATGGGAGCTACACTACCATCAGAAAAACCCTTATCCACTTTATAATTTGCCGCCAGGATATTAATTTTATTACCCGATTTATTTTCAGCAGCCAAAACCGTTAAACCGGTTGAAAAATCCTTTTGACCACTTAATATATAAGGGGTTTTCAACATCTTGGCAAAAAGACCAAAAGATTGAGCTGAATAAGTACAGAAATTTCTGACATTTGGATTTTTAGGGTTAGGTTGATCATTAAACAAACCAAAAGATAAACCATCCCCACGATAATAATGAGCCAAGTCAACTTTGGTATATTGCATATAAATCAATGAAGAGGCGATATATGCCGCGTTTTTTGGACTCTGTACTTTGGTAAATGTATTTCTCGATCCAAAAGGAGTAGAGTTCCACTCAGTACAAATACTCTCCGTCTTGGTAAAACCATAAATATGCAAACTATTCTGAATGGTATTACCCATATCAATAATGTTTTGCGGGTCTCCAGTATCAACATATCCATGCCAAGAAAAGAAATCTAACGGTACATGGCTATCCCGACAATATCGGAAAAATCCATCGATATAATGTCCTCCTGCATGATTACTAAACGAAATACCTGCCCCTCCCACTTTAGCATCAGGATCAGCAGCCTTAATTGCTTTCACTACTTTTTCATATAATTGATAATACTTTTGTGGATCATCCGTATTCCAGAAAAATAGCAAATCAGGCTCATTCCAAATCTCCCAATAGCTTATTTTTCTCGGCAACCCAATACACGCATAGTTTACACCATAACGATTCACCAAAGCTTTAACTAATGCTGCATAAACATCAAAATCCTCTGGTATTTCATAACCGCCATCAAGTGAACGCCCAATACGAAAAAAGAGTTGTCGCTCAATATTATCTGGGTTCAGATCTGCTTGATTATTTAGAACATCACGCAGATAAGCATCCGTCATTTCATAATTGGCATCTTTTAATGCAAGATTCACATCATGATTTCTCATTCCGATAGCCGCATTAGGAAAAATACTTCTGACATTTGCAATATCAGCAACCAGCTTTTTAGCCGCAGGTTTCTTTTCCTCCGGCACATTGATAATCATTTGATCTTGATTGTTTTTCCTATCCACCTGGAAATAATTATCTATATCCCCAATACCAAAGCCATCATGGAGCCGAACATGGGTAATTCCCATCTGATTAAATTCATTATCTAAATCCGGGAAACCTGGAGCTATCGATTTAGGAAGACCGTTGACACCATTAACCGCTTTAAGACGTGAATTATACCCTGCTGATAAATCTCGATGATTTTTATTAAATGAAAAAATTTTAGTCATAACATCCTCTATATTAATTAAAAAATTGTATCCCTATAAACCCAAAATAATATCAAAGAATAAATACATTCCTCTGACAACTCAATAACAATAAATGAATGGAAGACCTAGATAATAATTAAATATCACCTTTAACTACATCTAAAATTACCATCTATTACTTTGAATTTATTGAATTAAACAAACAATTACATTAACACAATTATTTCCTATAGTGAAATTGACTCTGTGATTTATTTAACCACAAAAGTATTAAAGTGGAAAAATATATACCAATCAACCCAGACTGATATTAATAACAATAATAAAATAGCACGCAATAAAATCATATAGAGAATAAATTATATTTTAAAATATCGTAAAAAAGATCATTAACACATATTACAAGCATATTTTCAGCCATAAAAAATCACCTTAATTCCAAATAAAATACATATAATTCAATTAGCTGTTATCAAACAGGCTCTTTTCAGAGCCTGTCATATTAAAATCATTTAATCTTCATTGATTAAATAATTTATTCCAATATTTCCATTGCATATAAAATTAATCATTATTTAGCTCTAATGAATATAACGTTACTGTTGCAGGCTTCGCTCCCTTATCCACTAGCGTTAATTTATTATGAGCTATAGACACATTAATTTGGTTAGTCACTTCCGGTGGCGTCATTTGTGCCAGCGATCCACCTTCTTGAATACGGAATGCTTTGACTTTAAATTTTTTATAACCTATATGGTTAATTACCACGGTAACACCCTGGTCGCTATCAGTATAATCACGACTTTTAGTTCTCAACATATTATCACCTGGAAATGGCTTAACAGGTTCACGTTGCACAACCGCATTATCAACGTGAATAGTTGTCGGATCAATGCCGCCAAACCATTTATTCTTACTCCAGGTATCTGTTAATTGATTCAATGATCGGCTAGTATCAAGATAATATTGTTGATATAAATAATCAGGAGCCGCATTACCATCGGCAAGACTCTTATCAACTTTATAATTTGCGGCAAGGATATTTATTTTATTACCTTCGATATTCTCGGCTGCCAAAACAGTTAAACCCGTGGAGAAATCCCTATTACCACTTAAAATATAAGGTGTTTCGAACATTCTGGCAAATAGGTAAAAGGATTGAGATGAATAGGTACAGAAATTTTTAACACTTGGATTTTTAGGATTGGGCTGATTATTAAACAAACCAAAAGATGATCCATCTCCCCGATAATAATAAGCTTTGTCGACTTTTATATATTGCATATAAATAAACGTGGAAGTAATATATGCCGCATTTTTAATACCTTGTAATTTTGAATAGGTATTTCTTGTCCCAATAGGACAAGAAGTCCATTCAGTACAAAAACTTTCTGTATCGGTAAAACCATAAGTATGCAAACTTTTTTGCACCACATTCCCCACATCAATAATATTTTGCGGATCTCCGGTTTCAACATATCCATGCCAGGAATAAAAATCCAACGGCACATGATTATCTCTACAATATTTCAAAAATCCATCAAGATAATCTTCTTTTCCTCTATCAGCAAACGCAATACCCGCCCCACCGACTTTAACCGAAGGATCGACAGCTTTAATTATTCTTGCAATTTTAGCATATAATGAATAATATTTTTCAGGATCGTTATTATTCCAAAAGAAATATAAATCAGGTTCATTCCAAATCTGCCAGTAGGTTATTTTTCTTGGCAAACCGATTCGGGCGTAGTTTAAAGCGTAGCGATTCACCAACGTGCTGACCAATATGGCATAAATATCAAAATCCTCTGGTATTTCATAACCACCATCACCGCTACGTCCAATACGAAACATGATTTGTCGCTGAATATTATTTGGGTTTAGATCAGCTTTATTATTCATAATGTCGCGCAGATAAGCGTCAGTCATTTTATAATTAGCCTCTTTTAATGCAAGACTAATATCATTATTTCTCATCCCGGCAGCCGCATTGGGAAAAATACTTCTGATATTTGCAATATCAGTGAGCAATTTCTTAGCCGCAGATTTATTTTCTTCTGGCACGTTAATAATTATTTGATTTCGATCATTGACTCTATCCACCTGATAATAATTATCCATATCGCCAATACCAAAACCATCATGCAACCGGATATGGGTAATTCCCATCTGATTGAATTGATCATCTAAATCAGGAAAACCCGGCAACAAAGATTTAGGAACACCATTAACACCATTAACCTCTTTAAGACATGAATGATGACCCGCTGATAAATCCCGGTGATTTTTATTGAATGAAAAAATTTTAGTCATAATAAACTTCTATCCTCTATATTCATTAATAAATGACATTTATATAAATAAGAATAATACCAGAGAATAAATATATTTCTCTGACAACTCAACAACAATAAATGAATAGAATAGTTAGAGAATAGTTAAATATTATTTTTAACTATATCTTAAAATTACCTTCTGTTAATTTTAATTCATTACAGCAATCAACAATCACATAGATATAATTACTTCCGCCAATAATCCAACCTGTGATTTATTTAACAAAATAAGCACCAAATAACCTATACTTCAATAAGAAGTTGATATTAATAACAACAGTAAAAAACACCCAATAAAATCATATAGTGAGTTATATTAAATAATATCGCATAAAATCATTAATATATAATCAGGAGAATTCGACTAAATAATCTCAGAAAGTCTCTTTTTCAATAACGATTATAAATAACGTTAATAAAGATCATAAAGTATTTTTCGCCAAAGAAATATTCAACAATATTGAGCCAAAAGGTTGAATCATTTTAAAATACCAAATACCAAGAGGCACCCATTCTAAATGCCTCTTATGTTGAATTACCCTAATGACTTCAATGTGTGGGTCTTAACCCACCGTAATTTGAACAGGCTTCCCTATACGGGTTAACATATTAACCAATGCGTCAATAGTGAATTTATTTACCTTTTTATTCACAACATCAGATACTCTTGGACGAGAAATGTTTAACACAGTTGCTGCTTCTGCTTGTTTCATTTTTTTATCCACAATCCATAAAGTAATTTCCTCCATTAACTGTTCTTTAATTTTTAGTATCTTTTCTATTTCTCGTAAAGAGGTTGCATGAAGTTGCTGAGCCTCTTGTTCAGTAAAACCTAACTCAGAAAATATATTATGTCCGGTTGGAGTTACCTTACGAATTTCAGTGTCAATTTTAGTGGTCATTTGATATTTCTCCGCTGCTGAATAACTGCGTTGTATCGTACTTTAGCAATATCCTTATCATGTTTATTCGTTTGTTGAGTTTTTTTCTGAAAACTATGCAATACATAAATAGCTTCATCGAATTTAGCAATATAAATACCTGTACTGCCTCTTAGCCATATTTCTTTTACGCCAGAACCGATGTCAGAAAAGGGTTTCCAATCTTCAGGATCTACTCCATGCTGTATTCTATGAAGCTGATAGCCTGCGTCTTTACGTGCATCTGTAGGGAAAGCTAACAAATCTTCATAAGAAGAGCCAATCCAGGCAATTTCTTTCTCTATACCGCTCGTGACTGCTCCCCGCCGTAAAAACGGCGAGGCTTCCCACTTCTCAGGCCGCCACCGTCTTTATGACGGATTTACGCTGGCCTCCGCGGGCAGAGACGACGAGTCCCGCCGCCTGTAATTCTGTTATGCCCTTGCGCTCGATGTTGAGCGCCGCATTGATATCGCGGTCATGTTCGACTCGACAGAAAGGGCATTGCCAAAGCCGCTTACGCAGCGGCATTTCCAGCATTTTGTGACCGCAGCAATGGCAGGTTTTCGAACTGGCGAACCACTGATCCAGTTTGACCAGATGGACGCCTGCCGCTGCGGCTTTGTATTCCAGTTTCTTGATGAAGCCATGCCAGCCCGCATCCCCGATAGCGCGGGCAAGGTGGTGATTCTTCATCATGTTGGCCGATTTCAGCGTCTCAACAATGATCGCTTGGTTTTCGTCAACCCTTGTTCGGGAGAGTTTGCGTTGAAAATCGGCGCGAGCATTCGCTACCCGCTCGTGTACGGCGGCAAGCCTCTGTCGTGCTTTACGGCGGTTGGCGCTGCCTTTTTGTTTCCGGGAGAGGGCCTTCTGTTTACGCCTCAGATTACGGCCGGCATTGATAAGATGACGGGAATTGGCCATCTTATCTCCGCTGGATTTGATAGCGTAGTGAGATAATCCCATATCCAAACCTGTCATCTGGGTTATCAAAGAGGGCTTCTCGGGCGCGGCCATGCCATCATCACAGAGTATCGAGGCGTAGTATTTGCCGGTGGCTGAACGACTCAGGGTCATGCTTTTCACCTCTCCGGTCATTTCACGGTGCAGACGGGCTTCTATCGGCGATAACTTGGGTATTTTTATTGCCCCGTCCAGCACCTTCACCCCGACACAATGATAGCTGGACTGCCTGCCATGCTTGCGTTTGAACGCCGGGAAGCGCGCTTCCAGCTTCGGATTAAAAAAGTTGGAAAACGCCATATCGAGGTTAATCACCGCCTGCTGCAAGGCGATGGCGTCATACGCTTTGAGCCAGGCATACCGGCGGGATTTTTTCGCCACTGACAGTAAGGGCTTGAGGTCTTTACGAGGGCTGAGGTTCACCCCGTGGCGTTGATAAGCGTGCTTCTTGATGTGGAGCGCCTTGTTGTACGCGAAACGAACCGCACCGAACTGAGCATTGAGATAATCAGCCTGTTCGGGTGTCGGGTAAATGCGGACTTTGGTGGCTCTTAACATCATCAGCGCTCATCGGGATAGTTGATGTATTTTAACCGCTTTTTTTGGCCGTGTCCCCCGGGCTGCCAATGAGCGTGAGGGTTAATAACCTGAAAGCCCTACGGGCTTTTCGCCTTATATCACCGCCCGCATTGGGCGAGGGTTTACGGCGGATTTTACTAAAATTCAATGAGATGCTCCTCATGTTAACTGTAATGGAGGAGCCATTTCTCTGGGCCGCCCACCAGGGGCATCTGGAGGGAGAATTTTGGCAAATGCGGTCTATCAACTACATCGGCAACAAGGAAAATTGGCTTTAGGCAGAACCGCCGCCTGTAATGCTGATGCGCCCTTGCGCTCAATGTTGCTCGCCGCATTGATATCATAGATATTTATCGATTACCTATTTTCCCCAATAAAATCACTTTACTCTCTTTAATTCACTCTTTGGAGGCCAATTTTTTCCAGTTAGAAGTGGAAATTAAATGGGATTAGATGGCAATTAACTAAAAGAAATAAACATAAATGGTAATAAACAACCATATGATTTGTTCGATTTGAAGTACATCAAAAAACAATTTAGATGATGTTAGATTGACAAAATTGGAAAATTGCACCAACATCAAGATTGACAAACTTGAATTTTTGCACCTTTAGAGAAAACAGCAAATGCCAAACATCCGCTACCCTTGGGAATTTCATCCGCAGTTAAGTGAAGAACGTTTAAGTATCATTGCAAAAGAATTAACTCAATGTGCTTGATCATACCTATGAGCAGCTTTCTACACCATTAGATGATAATTATACCCGAGGTACCTGTACATTTGGCCGACAAAGGCAATGTCTTATCCAGCTCTGCATGAAAGGTACTTATGATTGGCTGAAACTAACTAATCCTGGTATGGATACGACCATCGAAATAGAAACAATCCCGCTTCGTTTTTTTACTGATGACCCAGAAAATCCCAAAAAATCAGGCTTCTTTCGCCGTAATAGTGTAGATTTACCACGAAGTGCAATGGCTAAATATTTCCCTGCCCCGATAGGCGGGAGAATCAATTGGCGAGGTCTAAGCGAGTTCAAGTTAACCTGGAAAGTAAGTAAAGCCGCAATTATTTATCGGGCGCATCAGCTTTCCCTTTTAAGCGATACGCAATACAAAACGGCTTTTTTAGGGCTTAAACGTAAGGGAGAAGCTATTGAGGAAAAAGAGGATTATCTTATTCCCCATGAAAAACCTGAATTATTTCATCGAGCAATAAAAGTGCTTATTAATGATGTTTGTATTGATATTGAAGCATTAGCAAAGCGTCTGAAAATTACAGTGCCAATGCTGCTTGAATTGGCTAACGATAATTCACTTTATGAGCTTAATAATCAGACAAATTCTGCAAACGTCATCTCGATGTTTTCATTTCGATCCAGAATAGCATGATCACTTTCCACTCTGATCAAATGCTTCATTACACAAACCAATTATCACCTTAAATCTTAACCGCGCTCTCCAGCGCGGTTATTTAGTGGAGGAATCCGTGGCAGTTAACCCGATGAAACCGCTTCCATTCCCACCAATCCCACTTTCAAATAGCCCGATTTACGCAAAGAGTCCATCACACTCATCAGTGTTTCATAATCCACGGTTTTATCAGCCTGAAAGAAGATGGTTGTCTCTTTATTAGATTGGGTGGTCTGATCCAATACCGCTGCCAAAGTGTCATGATCGACCTGTTGATCACCGACATAAAGCTGGCGATCAGCCTTAACCGTCAAGAATACCGGTTTTTCTGGACGTGGCTGCGGTTTTGCCGACGAAGCAGGTAGATCCACTTTAATATCAACGGTTGCCAGTGGCGCTGCTACCATGAAGATAATCAATAACACCAACATCACGTCAATAAATGGTGTGACGTTGATTTCGTGCAATTCGCCGCTATCGTCCAAATCTTCATTAAGACGTATTGCCATAAATCACCTTGTCTTGCTATTTGCTAAATCCAGATCACGGCCAAGCAGTAATAACGACTGTGCCGCCATATCGCCAACCTGACCACGGTAAGCAGTGATCATTCGGGCGAAGATGTTATAAATCACAACGGCAGGAATCGCCGCCACCAGACCAAGCGCTGTCGCTAATAAAGCTTCCGCAATACCCGGCGCCACAACCGCGAGGTTAGTTGTCTGTGAGTGAGCAATACCGATAAAGCTATTCATGATGCCCCATACCGTACCAAACAGACCAACGAAAGGAGAAATCGCGCCAATGGTTGCCAGATAACCATTGCCACGCCCCATATGACGGCTGATCGCCGCAACCGAACGCTCCATACGGAAAGCAGCACGCTCTTTTGTGCTATTCAGATCAGTACTCTCGGAAGATAACTGACGTTCTGCCCGTGCTTCACCCAGTAACAAGCGGCTGATACTGAGTTTGTTGAAACCTTCGGCAATTTCCGCCGCCTGATCAAGACTCTTCACGTCCGCCAAAGCCAGTCGCTCTTTACGTAAACGACGACCAGCCGCCAACAGTTCTGTGCCTTTTGAGAAAAATAAGGCCCAGGTAATCACAGAAGCGATCACCAGACCAATCATCACGGTCTTAACAACAACGTCGGCATTCTGATACATGCCCCAAATAGACAGATCAGTCGCAAAACCGCTGGAAAGGCTGGCTTCATCAGCAGGAACGTTAGGCGCAACCTCATCCGTCGCAACCGGCGTCACTTGGGCGGCCTCCGTCGCAGATGCCGTTTGCGGTGCAATCTGATTCGCAGGTGGGGCGGTTGTGCTCGTCGTTGCCGGGGTAGAACCTGCAATTTGGGCGGTTTTTGCCGTAGTATTGTTATCTGTTGCCGATGCTGGTGCTGTATCAGCCAATGCTGAACCTGTCAGCCCGAACGCTAATATTATTGAAGCAGTCAAATTTCGCATCAGTTGGCCTTTACTCCCTTTGCTATAAACCTTGTTATTTAGCCGTGAATTACTGTTCGTCATCTCACTAACCTTATTTATACCGAGTCTTCACTCATCTTCACCAGATTGAATGAAAATGCAGGCTGATAATATCAAACCTTAAGTGATTTGATAGTAATTATCATTATTGTTTAATAAAAAAGTATTACCCCTTCACAAAATAAAGCTAAGGAGCCTCCAATCACAGGTAATCAGAATGAATTTTCGTCAAGTTGTTCTAATCCCTTTGTACAAAAAGGTCTAAATCTTTTAACGTGTTAACTCTATTTTTTTACACCATTTCAAAAATTGAAGTGTTCAAGGTAGCAATGGATCATGGCAGAAAAAAAACTAGAAACTTCACTGGTCAATGCAGGTAGAAGCAAAAAATTTACTCAAGGCGCAGTCAATCCAATCATTCAGCGAACATCATCGGTGATCTTCGATTCTGTCGCCGCCAAAAGACAGGCGACGCAAAACCGGGCCAAAGGTGAACTATTTTATGGCCGCCGTGGTACACAGACTCATTTCTCTTTTCAAGCAGCAATGGCTGAACTGGAAGGCGGCGCAGGCTGTATGCTTTACCCTTCTGGCGCTGCCGCGGTTAGTAATGCCATTCTCGCTTTTGCCGCCGCCGGCGATCATATTCTATTAACCGGTTCGGCTTATGACCCGACGCAAGGCTTCTGCGACAAGATATTGTCACGGATGAATATTACCACCGATTATTTCGATCCTATGATTGGCGAGGAGATCGCGGATCTGATTAAGCCCAATACCAAAGTGGTGTTTCTTGAGTCCCCTGGCTCCATCACGATGGAAGTACAGGATATTCCCGCTATTGTCCGCGCAGTACGGCGCGTCAATCCAGATATTGTCATCATGATCGATAATACCTGGTCGGCAGGCGTGCTGTTTAAAGCACTAGAATTCGGCATCGATATTTCGATTCAATCCGGCACCAAATATATTATTGGTCACTCAGACGCAATGTTAGGTATCGCTGTGGCTAATGAACGTTGTTGGGCGCAACTGCGAGAAAACTCCTATTTGATGGGGCAGATAGCCGATGCCGATACGGTCTATATGGCCAGTCGTGGATTACGGACTTTAGCCATTCGCCTGAAACAGCATGAAAAAAGCAGTATTGAAATCGCACGCTGGCTGCGACAACGAACCGAGGTCGCCGCAGTCTATCATCCGGCTCTGCCCTCCTGCCCCGGCCACAAGAATTTCATCCGTGATTTCAGCGGCAGTAATGGCCTGTTCTCTTTTCAGTTGAAAGAGAAATTAACCCCGCAGCAATTTACCGATTATCTGGATAATTTTCACCATTTTAAAATGGCATTCTCATGGGGCGGTTTTGAATCCCTGATCTTGGGTTATCAACCAGAAGAGATAAAAATGATGCGCCAATACGGTGCGCCACAAAGAACGGGCACCCTGTTCCGCCTGCATGTCGGGCTGGAGAATGTTCAAGATTTGATTGATGACCTCGCAGAGGGATTTAGTCGAATTTCGGTTGATTAATTTTATTGTTATTCAATGTAATAAACTGAAAAACTTAACGCTTGGAAATCAGCATGAAACAATAATATAGATATTGCCAGTACAATGCATTTGCATTACACTTCGTTAAACAGATTCTCAAATCAGCATAACGAGGTAGAAATATGCACGCATTACCAAGTGTTGAGTTCGAGGTTGGTGCAGAATCCAAACTTACCCGTCGCAGCCAGACAACCATCCCAACATCTGTTCGTAAAGCGCTTAAGCTAAAACCAGGTCATGACAGTATCGCATATAAGATTTTATCTTCCGGTGATGTACTTATCAGCCGTAAAAATAGTGAAGAAGAAAAAGATCTTGTCATGGAATCATTTCTGGACTTTCTGGCAAAAGACATTCGGAGACATCCGGAACAAGTACAACAATTAGATGAACAACTCATTAACCAGGCGAAGTCACTTATCGCTGGAATAGACATAGATCTAAGCAACCCATTATCTGCTGACGATGAGTAAAGACTATGTATGATCGAGTATGTGTAATAAACGGATGGGCTCTTTTTGCTCATCCGTGCTTTGTAGAACAATTAAAACAATCAATAGATAAGGTAGAACAACTTCAACAAAAATATCCAAATGACTACTTGAAAAAAAATGATACAAAACGCTTGGCTGCAATCATAAAACTCGTTACTGAAATTATTCCCAATGACCCAACTAATATAGCCTTTCGTTTAGGTGACACATTGGGTGGAAAAAGAAAACACTGGTTCAGAGCAAAATTTTTCCAACAATATCGCCTTTTTTTCCGTTTCCACGCCGAAAGTAAAATTATTATCTTTGGCTGGGTAAATGACGAGAGAACAAAAAGAGCATATGGTGATAAGCATGACGCTTACAAAGTATTTGGTGAAATGCTTAACGTTGGACATCCACCGGACGATTGGAATTCTCTTTTAAAAGAGTCTATTGATTCACCACATTTAACTAAACTTATTAATGATGAGGATAATTCGTGAGCGTACCAAAAATCCAACAAAGCGGATCAGAATTAATCTAGATGAAATTTAACATCGATTTTGATGAGCGAGCCTTAAAATGTACTTTGAAAAGGTTGCGATGAATCGCTCCTTTTCTATTTTTTTAACTTTTATTTGATGGTTATGTGCCCCAATTGATTCATTAGTATCAGCCATTAATTTTCCCTTATAAGGGATAAAGCCAAGCCATGCCAAAGCTTTTACTGTAAACTGACTTTATATATACAGATGAAATAAATTTATTTTATATACCCTATGGATTTCAAGATGCATCGCGACGGCAAGGGAGCGAATCCCTGGGAGCATAGATAACTATGTGACCAGGGTGAGTGAGTGCTGCCAACAAAGAGGCAACTTGAAAGATAACGGGTATAACAGTTACAGGATAAGCAATGGAAGTACTAAACGAAATCATGCAGGCATTATGGCAGCATGACTTTTCTAAACTTGCCAACCCCGATGTTGTCTGGATTATCTATGGCATTCTATTTGTGACACTGGTTCTGGAAAATGGCTTATTACCTGCCGCCTTTCTACCCGGTGATACTCTGTTAATCCTTTCTGGCGCATTAATTGCCAAGGGAGTCATGAGTTTTATCCCAACCGTTTTTATATTAACAACAGCGGCAAGTATCGGCTGCTGGCTTGGCTATCTTCAAGGGCTATGGCTTGGTGATACCAAACGAGTTAAGAATTGGCTGGCACAACTTCCTATTCAGTATCGCCAACGAGCTAACGAGTTGTTTTTCAAACATGGTCTGGCCGCTTTACTGATCGGCCGTTTTTTGGCTTTTGTCCGCACTCTGTTACCAACATTGGCTGGTATATCCGGCCTTAACAGTAAACGCTTTCAAGTTTTTAACTGGTTAAGTGGCTTATTATGGGTTGTCATCGTGGTCGGTTTTGGTTATCTCCTCAATCAGATACCGTTTATTAAGAATCACCAAGATCTGGTGATGAACATTTTGATAATTTTACCCATAGTGCTGTTGTTAAGTGGTTTAAGCGCCTCCTTGCTGATGTATTGGCGCCACAAGAAAATTTCGGCGGCAAAACGTAAATAAAAGTCATCATGGTTTACAAGCAGCAGCAAGGTTTTTATCCTTAACTTAATGTACCAATATTATATGGACTCAAGCTCAGCCACTAAGTGATATTCTTGGTATCGATGCATCACCAAATCGGTCAATCTATGCACTTGACCATGTGTTGATCACAATCATGGCCTGGATCACGCCAATTGTATTACTTTCTTCAATTACTCTTAATATCAACTTAATATCAATCGCCATGATTTTAGCTGATATTTTAAGTCTATCTTTTTATAGGAGTTAGTAATGGATAATCAACCTATTATCAGACTTGCTGATGGGAATCACATGCCACAATTGGGTCTTGGATCATGGGCCGCAGATGACCAACAGATAGCAGAAACAATCCATGCAGCACTAGATATCGGTTATCGGGCAATTGATACCGCCGCTATCTACAACAATGAGAAAGGTGTAGGCAACGCGTTACAAGAAACAGATATCCCCCGTGAGGATATCTTTATCACCACCAAATTGTGGAATGATAGGCACAATGATGTCCGCGCCGCTCTGTCAGAAAGTTTGGAAAAGTTGCAACTGGATTATGTTGACCTTTACCTCATTCACTGGCCGGCACCACCGCAAAATCAATATGTTAACGCCTGGCAACAATTGATTGAATTGCAGAAAGAGGGGCTTATTCGTAGTATCGGCGTTTCTAATTTCCAACCTGAACATATCCAGCGACTAATCAATGAAACCGGCGTTCATCCCGTCATTAATCAGATTGAGTTGCACCCGCTGTTACAACAACGTCAGCTTCATGCCTGGAATGCGACACATAATATCGTTACCGAATCCTGGAGTCCGCTAGCACAAGGAGGAGAAGACGTATTCGATAATCCACTGGTTCAACATTTGGCACAGAAGTATGGCAAAACACCCGCGCAGGTTGTTATCCGCTGGCACATTGATAACGGTATGATTGTGATCCCAAAATCAACCACGTTATCAAGAATTAAAGAGAACTTTGATGTGTTCGACTTCAAACTAGAAAAAGAAGATCTGACCGCGATGACTACGCTAGATATCGGTAAACGTCTGGGGCCAACCCCTGAAACATTCGTTGATTTCAGTGAATTCCTTGAGCTTCTTGAGCAAAGGAATGCTAATGATAAGTGCTGAAAAACAGCGGATAAAATTGATAAGGTGATAGTGGGCAAAACAGAATTAAAACGTGCGCGGCATCAACGCCGCGCCCCGATTTTGCTGAGCTATTTTCATTATTGATTGACCGGTATAGTCACTAATTGCCCAACAGAGCCGCGATCAGCCATTTCCAGAATCTGGCTGTAATAGAGGAATGGGAAGTGTTCATAAGAGGGCTGGTTCATATAAACCAGTAATTCCACCCGCCCATCAACCCAAACGGTATCCTTCCAACCATAATCTTGCGGTTGAGGTGTCCCACCATTGTGGTTAATCACCTTAAACTGCACACCTTCAATATGGAACGGTTGTGGAACAGAGGCATTTACGATCCAACGCTCCCACGTTCCTTGTTGGCTAGTAATATCTACCCGATTCATATCCCATAACGCACCGTTAATTCCCGGCATATTACCATCAAGGTAAATTTCCCGGTTACGGATTGCATTGGAAACCGGCGTCACATCATCAACCAGACGAGATGGGAGATCATCTGTCACCAAAGATAATAAACCTGTTGCCTTAATGGTCAGAACGGTGCTGGAAACCAACACAGTGGAAGGTTCAAACAGCCCACGTAACTTATCAAGTATCCCGGCTGATTCACCGGCGGTAACAACAACTTCTTCCTCTTTGGACATATCAATCAATACTTCACGCCGTTCTCCCGGCGCAAGGGAGAGTTGCTGAACGGCTATCGGCGCAGGCAACAGCCCCAAATCAGTGCCTATCATATAGAAAGGACGACCATCGCTGATCTGTAGCTGATATCGGCGGGCATTGGATGCATTTAGTAACCGTAAACGAATCCAGCCACGAGATACTTCAATGAAAGGATTTTGTACGCCATTCACTAACAGAGTATTACCAATAAATCCGCTATCAGAGGCCGGCTGATATTCAGGAACCCCAAAGTTATCCAACCGTTTATCCTGAAGAATAATCGGGAAATCATTAACGCCATAATGTTTTGGCAACGGCAAATGGCGGCTGGTTTCATCTTCCACCAACCACATGCCAGCTAAACCCTTATAAACATGCGGCGCCATCCGATTAGGTGTATTGGCATGATACCAGCAAGTTGCCGCCTGCTGACGAATAGGCAACACTGGCGACCAATCAGACCCCGGAGAAATCTGACGGGCAACCCCACCAATCAATGTACCCGGTAATTGTAATCCGCTGACAGTCATCGAAACCGGCTCCGATAGCCGATTGCTGTATATCAGTTTGACATCATCGTTTTTATGAACCCGTACAGTCGGACCAAGATATTGGCCATTAATCCCCCACACACTGGTTTTATATTGTCCATCAAAAGCCCAATGCGCTTTTTGTAAAGTTAGAAATAACGGTTGCCCACTACGGGATTCCAATAAAGGGGGAACCGGCAAAGCAGTCTGATGATTTTTGCTGGCCCGAACCCATAAAGGAGCGGCGCCGATACACATCGCCAAGCCTGATACCTGAATAAATTGGCGCCGACTAAATGACATATTTTCTCCGCGATAAACCTAATTAAATTCCGGGTTTATATGGCTCAAAAATAGTTGAGACACTGCAATCATTCACCCCGGCAGCGAATAACTCATTATTGAAGTTATTGAAGCTTATTATCCTTTTGATTGCGCTTAACAAAAACATTATTTATCAAGCGCTCATCATAACGCGAATATGAAGGGAATTAAACTATCTGAATGCATTACACGAATCTTTCCCATCCAGCGAAGTACATGTCATTTCCGACTAATAATAAATTGTGATCATGGAAAACGAACAAAAATCCTCACATATACTAAATATGTGAGGATTAAAGTACGTTTAAAAGCTATCGCCTTTGTCAGTCCCACACTTTATTATAAAAGAGTGGTCAAGAATAACCTGTTATGGGTACTTATCCTGTTTCTCCATTGCAGCCAATTCCTCATCCAGCTGCTCTATTTTAGCTTTCATTATCTGATGACAATATTCCGCCAGTTCACGCACCTGATCTTTGGTATATCCAGAAGTATCAATGGGTGGCAACATTTCAACAATGACTGAGCCATTATTCCAGCGATTCAACTTAATATTGTCATTAGTAATGGAAGAAACGCAGACCGGGACAATCGGTACTCCCGCCGAGATCGCAGCGTGAAAAGCACCGGTTTTAAACGGCAACAAACCTCGGCCACGACTGCGGGTACCTTCCGGGAACATCCAAACAGAAAGACGACGATTTTTAATCTGCTCCACAACCTGGGCAATCGTGCCATGTGCTTTAGCACGGTTAGCACGATCAATTAGGATATTACCTGCCAGCCAATAAAGCTGACCAAAAAATGGGATCAGCACCAGACTTTTTTTACCTACCGTCACAGTACCAGGCTGAACCGCATTGGACATGGTTATCATGTCATAGTTGTTTTGGTGGTTGCCAATGTAGATACTCGGACCATAATGCCTGGCTTCCGCAGGAATACGTTCAATAATTTTGACGCCAAATATTTTCGACAACCGACCAAACATATTACCAAACACCATAACATGGTCAGGATGACGTGGCCTGAATAAACAGTAAATAGCACCAGAGACACACACTACAATCGAAAACAGAATAACAATAATGCCGCGAATAATTGCTAACATAATCCCCTCTTATTTAATCCTACTATTTAGTTACGCAATAG
Organism: Photorhabdus hainanensis; assembly: GCF_018448965.1. Taxonomy (NCBI): domain Bacteria; kingdom Pseudomonadati; phylum Pseudomonadota; class Gammaproteobacteria; order Enterobacterales; family Morganellaceae; genus Photorhabdus; species Photorhabdus hainanensis. The sequence continues at coordinate 58,371 of NZ_RCWD01000013.1, forward strand.
CAGATGGTGTCTCAACCTGAACCCGTTCAATACGCTGCAACCCACGTGGTAGAGGGGTTCCCTTACGACCACGTTCTGCCCGGAATTTCTGAAGATCTTCAGGACGCAGCGTCAATTTACGCTTGCCAAAGTAAAGTGTAATAGACGATTGTGGCGATAGTATCAATAACCAACTCAACAGGTCATTTTCTGAGACTGACTGAACAGAAATTATCTTATTCCCTTTCCCTTTAGAAAGCTGAGGCAAATCTGCAACCGGGAACATTAACATCCGACCTGAGCTGGTTATTGCCAACAGCATATCATCCTGCGGGTGAGTTATTTCCAGCGGCGTCATGACGCGAGCATTTTCCGGCAAGGTAATCAGTGCCTTACCCGCTCGGTTTTTAGCGACCAAATCACTAAAATTACAGATAAAACCATAACCTGCATCAGAAGCCATCAGAAACTTCTGTTCATCAGGCGCCATCAATACATGCTCCACCGTTGCCCCAGCAGGTAAAGTCAGTTTCCCCGTCAGTGGTTCCCCTTGCCCTCTGGCAGAAGGCAAATCCCGAGAATCAAGCGAGTAACTGCGACCTGTTGTATCAATAAAAACAACCGGCTGGTTACTCTTACCTCGGGCTGCGCCACGGAAACTATCGCCCGCTTTGTAATTCAACCCGGCCGGATCGATATCGTGGCCTTTCGCACTGCGAACCCAACCCATCTCAGACAATACGATAGTCACCGGCTCAGAAGGCGCAATGTCATGCTCACTCATCGCTTTGGCTTCATCACGCTCTCTCATTGGAGAACGACGCTCATCGCCATAAGTGGCCGCATCAGCCACGATCTCTTTCTTCAACAGCGTGTTCAGTTTGCGCTCAGACCCCAGAATCGCCTGTAACTTATCACGCTCTTTTGCCAGCTCATTCTGTTCGCCACGGATTTTCACCTCTTCTAGTTTAGCTAAGTGGCGTAATTTCAGCTCAAGAATAGCTTCTGTTTGTGTCTCACTTAAACCAAAACGTGACATTAATACCGGTTTTGGTTCATCTTCACTACGGATAATGTGAATAACTTCATCAATATTGAGAAATGCGATCAGTAAGCCTTCCAGCACATGCAGGCGCTTAAGGACTTTTTCCAGACGGTGGTTCAGACGCTTACGAACGGTTTCCCGGCGGAATACCAGCCATTCGGAGAGGATCTCAACCAACCCTTTCACAGTCGGACGGTTATCCAACCCAATCATATTCAGGTTGACACGATAACTCTTTTCCAAATCTGTGGTCGCAAACAGATGATTCATCACCAGTTCCAAATCAACCCGGTTTGTGCGAGGGACAATAACCAGACGCGTTGGATTTTCATGATCCGATTCATCACGTAAGTCATCAACCATCGGCAGCTTCTTAGCCCGCATTTGGTTAGCGATCTGTTCCAACACTTTGGCGCCAGAAACCTGATGCGGCAGCGCAGTGATCACGACATTGCCATCTTCTTTCGACCAAACAGCACGCATCCGTACTGAACCACGGCCATTTTTATAAATCTTACGGATATCTTCGTGAGAAGTGATGATCTCTGCTTCGGTCGGATAATCAGGGCCTTTAACATGCTCCATCAAATCATCAAGGGAACTCTGCGGCTTATCCAGCAGCATAACCAGTGCGTTCGCCACTTCACGAGCATTATGGGGCGGAATATCTGTCGCCATCCCCACCGCAATACCGGTGGTGCCATTTAGCAAAATATTTGGCAGACGCGCCGGCAGCATTTTCGGTTCCTGCAACGTGCCGTCAAAGTTTGGCACCCAGTCAACAGTACCGTGGCCTAACTCAGTCAACAGCAACTCGGCATATTTGGACAGGCGAGACTCGGTATAACGCATCGCGGCGAAAGATTTGGGATCATCCGGCGCCCCCCAGTTGCCTTGCCCATCCACTAAAGGATAACGGTAAGAAAATGGCTGCGCCATGAGCACCATCGCTTCATAACAGGCGCCATCGCCATGTGGATGGTATTTACCCAGTACATCACCCACGGTACGAGCGGATTTCTTAAATTTGGCGGTATTGTTCAAGCCCAATTCCGACATGGCATAAACAATACGGCGCTGAACCGGTTTCAAACCGTCACCGATAAAAGGCAGCGCCCTATCCATGATGACGTACATGGAGTAGTTCAGGTAGGCGGTTTCCGTAAATGAGTGGAGCGGCAAACGCTCCACGCCATCGTGAGTTATCTCACTCATTCGTTAATTTCCTCAAAATCTTCTTTGACTATCCCTGTGGGTGTTACACTTCAATTTCTACACTATCGCCCTTCTCTTGCAGCCAGTTACGGCGATCTTCTGAACGCTTCTTCGCCAGAAGCATATCCATCACAGAGAAGGTTTCCTGATAGTTTTCATCATCGATAGTCAATTGCACCAGACGGCGGGTATTCGGGTCTAACGTTGTTTCACGCAATTGCATGGGATTCATTTCACCTAATCCTTTAAAACGCTGTACGTTAGGCTTACCCCGTTTGCGGCTTAGGCGATCCAGTACCGCGCTTTTTTCCTCTTCATCCAGTGCGTAATACACTTCTTTACCTAGATCAATACGATATAAAGGCGGCATTGCCATATAAACATGGCCATTTTTAACCAACGTTGGAAAATGGCGGACAAACAGTGCGCATAACAGCGTCGCAATATGCAAACCGTCTGAGTCTGCATCCGCCAGAATACAGATTTTGCCATAACGTAACTGGCTGAGATCGTGGCTATCCGGGTCGATCCCAATCGCAACGGAAATATCATGGACTTCCTGTGATGCCAACACTTCATCCGAAGAGACTTCCCAAGTATTCAGAATCTTCCCTTTCAGCGGCATGATCGCTTGATATTCACGGTCACGCGCCTGTTTTGCCGAGCCTCCCGCAGAATCGCCTTCCACCAGAAACAGCTCCGTGAAATTGAGATCCTGTGATGTGCAATCAGCCAGTTTCCCCGGTAACGCCGGGCCGCTGGTCAATTTCTTACGCACAACCTTTTTCGCGGCACGCATTCTACGTTGTGCGCTGGCGATCGCCAGTTCAGCCAGTTGCTCTGCCTCCTGAACGTTCTGGTTCAGCCACAAACTGAAAGCATCTTTAACAACACCAGAAACAAAGGCGGCAGATTGGCGCGAAGAGAGGCGTTCTTTTGTCTGACCAGCAAATTGCGGGTCCTGCATTTTTACCGACAGAACATAAGTACAGCGATCCCAAATATCATCGGCGGCAAGCTTCACGCCACGTGGCATGATATTGCGAAATTCGCAAAATTCACGCATTGCATCCAGTAATCCCTGACGCAGCCCGTTTACATGTGTTCCACCCTGCATCGTCGGGATAAGGTTCACATAACTTTCAGCCAGTAATTCTCCCCCTTCCGGCAGCCAAAGCAACGCCCAGTCAACCGCTTCGGTTATGCCACTGAAAGTACCGACAAAAGGTGCTGCCGGCAATGTTATCAGGCCATTAACCGCCGCCATGAGATAATCAGTCAGACCATCGGCATAACACCATTTCTGTTCTGTATCGTTGATCTTGTCTTTAAAAACAATTTCTACTCCCGGACATAAAACCGCTTTCGCCTTCAACAAATGAGTCAAGCGAGAAACCGAGAAACGTGGGCTGTCAAAGAAACTTTCATCAGGCCAGAAGTGAACACTGGTACCGGTGTTGCGTTTACCACAACTGCCTATCACTGTCAGTTCCTGCACTTTATCGCCATTTTCAAAAGCAATCTGATAAACCTGACTATTACGGCGAACAGTGACTTCAATCCGCTTGGACAAAGCGTTAACCACCGAGATCCCCACACCGTGGAGGCCACCAGAAAATTGATAGTTTTTATTCGAAAATTTACCACCGGCATGTAAACGGCTCAGGATCAATTCAACCGCTGAAACCCCTTCTTCTGAATGAATATCAACCGGCATGCCGCGGCCATCATCAATGACCTCCAGTGACTGATCGCTATGAAGGATCACTTCAATATGTTTAGCGTGCCCCGCCAAAGCTTCATCCACGCTGTTATCGATCACTTCCTGTGCCAAATGGTTCGGACGAGTTGTATCAGTGTACATTCCCGGACGACGGCGAACCGGCTCCAGACCACTGAGAACTTCAATGGCATCTGCGTTGTAACTAGATTGAGTCATGTTGTAATTCTGTTGGTTGCTTCTTGATTAAAGGGCTAATCAGTTTTGTATACTGTTGATAATACCAGTCGTTCAAACATTTTTGGCAAGTTTTTTCTCACCATCATTAGAAAGCCCAAGAAAATTGATGATTTGTGGGAAATAGTGTTCAAACCCGATAAAGGCATGATTACCGCCAGATTCAATAGTTTGCTTACATAATACCAGATAAGCAACCGCCTGGCGGTAATCAAGTACCTCATCTCCGGTTTGCTGCAATAACCAGATAAGATCCGGTGACTCCAGAGGTTCAATCTGCATGATTTTGAGATCATGAACATGGCGCGGTTCCAACGTATATCGTTGGTTGGTATAGGGATTAATATTTTCCCCAAGATAATCCCGCAGTAACTCAAACGGACGCACGGCTGGATTGACAACGACAGCAGGCAAACTGAAACATTGTGAAAGCCATATCGCCAGATAACCACCGAGAGAAGAGCCAACGATACCCAAATTATCCCCGGCGCGCTCCATCACCAAATTTTCCAGCAACTCAGCCGCTTCTTCCGGATAAGGCGGTAACTGAGGCACCAGCATTTCAATGTCAGGATGATGCTGATGCAGCCACGCTTTTAGGGCATTTGCTTTTGCAGACTGTGGGGAACTGTTAAAACCGTGCAAATAGAGTAACGTTGACATCAGGCCGTGCTCCTCAATTGTGCGTAAATACCACCGGCCACTACACTCCTGTGCAACAAGCCACAAATGGTGAGGCTTGATAAATCCAATAAACAGAGAGTAACACAGCGGCACAAAGAGACAAACACAACCTAATATCCATCCGAATCTAAATCAGGGCAGAACTCATTGCTCTCCAGTCGATGGACCTGAGTTGTCAGACCAAATTCGCCACGGTCAGAAATAGACAATTCGAGATAACGCCACCCCGGCGCGACCGTATCAAGCGTAAAATTAGTGCAATGTGGCTTGAATTGCACGCTTGTTGATGGTGTCGCCATCATACGGATGCCATTCCAATCCATATCCATCTCCTGATGGATATGTCCACAAAGCATCGCCTTAACCCGTGAGTAACCTTGCAGATACTGGGCCAGAATATGTGAATTGCGCAAACTATGCTGATCCAGCCAAGTACAACCTGATGGTAATGGATGATGATGAAGCAGGATCACCGTGTAACGTTCAGGGTACTGATCCAGGCACTTTTTCATCCATTCAAGCTGATATTCCGACAACTCCCCATGAGGAACGCCCTGCACCTGACTATCAAGCATCAGAAGTTGCCAGTGCTTACCGACTAAAATTTGTTTCGACGGAGAAACGCCAGCCGCCGCCAAGGCATCCACCATCGCGGGCTGGTAATCATGATTACCCGGCAACCAGACACAAGGCGCCGGTAAACGGGCAATACCATCAGCGAAATGTCGATAAGCTTCCAGCGACTGATCTTGCACCAAATCACCTGTCGCTACGATTAAATCAATATCAGCATTTTGCTTGAGGACGGCATCCAGCACCGCCTGGTAACTGCGATACGTATTGATACCCAATAAAGTATCTTCTTTGCTGGCAAAAAGATGCGTATCTGTTATTTGCAATATTTTGGCTGTGGTTCCCTCTACCACAGGCAGTTCAAACTGGCTTTCCAAATGGTTTCCTTGTCCTATAAGTCATCGGCGAGCATCATAACTCGTTTTAACGCAAGAGATCTGCTGACTGGCACACACTTCCCTTTTCTCGGTTAAAAATTAGGAATTATCTGAATTCCACTCTTTTTTTAATTTTTCATGGTGTAATGCCAGCCATTGTATCGCAATAACGGAAGCAGCATTATCAATAATTCCTTCTTCCATCCAATGATAAGCTTGTTCACGACTGACTACATGCACCCGAATATCTTCATGTTCACCAGATAATCCATGAATACCCGTCGCTGTCGTAGCATCCACTTCCCCCACCATCACAGAGATACGTTCAGTTGTTCCTCCTGGGCTGGAGAGATAACTCAACACCGGCTTGCAACGTTTAACTTCAATTCCTGCCTCTTCCATTGTTTCGCGGCGTACCACCTGTTCCACCTCTTCGCCCTCTTCAATCATACCGGCAACAATTTCCAGTAACCACGGCGTTGCTTTCGTCTCTATTGCCGGAATACGTATCTGCTCTATCAACACAACCTCATCACGACGTGGATCATAAGGCAACAACGCACCGGCATGGCCCCGCTCAAAAACTTCACGGCTAACCTCTTCACTCCAACCACCAGCAAACAAGCGATGACGGAAGCGGTAATTTGTCAGTTTAAAGAACCCATTGTATAAACTTTTTTTCGTGATAATTTCCACATCCTGCTTATCTAATATGACTGGTGTTGACGGCTTCTTATGCATAAAATTCTCCTAAATAGTTTCTTACTTGCTAGCCACTAAGATGATATTAATCAAGCGGAGTTAAAAAATTCATCCTTTGGTGGTGTAAAGTTAAGCTAAATTAAGGCAATATGGCACAAACGGCTACCTTTGGCTGATAGCATACTCTGCTAGAATCAGTAACATTTCGTTTTTCACCAAGGCAACATAAGAGTCTATCCCAATAGGCGTAATTGGTGCAGGCCGTTCTTGTAATTGAACAGTGAACTCGGGCAGCGGGCAGCCCCCAGAGCATTCACTCTTTATTACAAAGCATGGCAAATAAAATAGCCTAATGGGACAGACAACGAGCAAAATAGCTGTGCAATCAAGGAATTACAATGAAGAAACTGCTCTCCATTTTTATCGCTATGAGCCTGACGGGATTTAGTTCGATGAGTCAGGCGGAAGATCTTTTGCAAGTTTATAAGCAAGCAAAAGAGAGTAACCCTGAACTACGTAAATCAATGGCTGAACGTAATAAAGCTTTTGAAAAAATTAATGAATCCCGTAGCCCATTATTACCTCAGTTGGAATTAAATACCGGATACTCCTATAACAGTGGTTACCGCGATCAACGTGATACAGAAAGCAATACATTGAATGCGAAGCTTGGCTTGAGTCAGACCATTTTTGATATGTCTAAATGGCGCCAATTGAACTTAGAAGAAAAAACGGCAGGTATTGCTGATGTTACCTATCAAAGCAGTGAACAAAAACTGATTCTGGATAGTGCGACAGCTTATTTCAAAGTACTGCGCACCATTGATACGCTCTCCTACATTGAAGCTCAGAAAGCGGCCATTTACCGCCAGTTGGACCAAATGACTCAACGTTTTAATGTCGGTCTGGTTGCAATTACTGATGTCCAGAACGCCCGTGCTAATTATGATGACGTACTCGCTCAGGAAGTTGCCAAACGTAATGATCTGGATAATGCATTGGAAGCCCTGCGTCAGGTAACGGGGATTTATTACCCGCGGTTAGCCTCGCTAAATATTGATCATTTCAAAATACAGAAACCAGAAGCGGTAGATATTCTGCTAAAAGAGGCAGAGAAACGTAATTTAAGTTTATTATCTGCTCGTTTAGGTCAGGATCTGGCCCGTGAACAAATCAAAGCGGCCCAAACCGGCCATATGCCAACTATTGATTTAGGCGCTTCCACCAATGTTTCAAATAGCCAGAATCATGCACCAGGCAGATCAAACAACTATAGCGGTGAAAACAGCGTCGGCCTGACACTTCGTCTGCCAATTTATAGCGGCGGCGCCACCAGTTCCCGCGTTGAACAGGCACAATATGGTTTTGTCAGCGCCAGCGAACAATTAGAGAGTGCTTACCGTAATGTTGTACAGACTGTCCGTTCTTCCTTTAACAACATATCTGCTTCCATCAGCAGTATCGACGCCTATAAACAGCTTGTTGTTTCTGCTCAAAGCTCACTCGACGCAATGGAAGCGGGTTATCAAGTTGGTACACGTACCATTGTTGATGTACTGAATGCCACGACAACGTTATACGATGCCAAACAGAAGCTATCCAATGCTCGCTATGATTATCTGATTAATCAACTGAATATTCAGCATGCACTGGGTACGCTAAACGAGAAGGATTTAGTTGCTCTGAATAATTCGCTAGGTAAACAGCTCTCAACTTCCGCTAATAGCATTGTTCAAGAAATAGCAACGCCAGAAACATCTGTTCGTAACTGATTCAACCCTTCACTTTCACTAATTAACGGCCCGCCATAAAGCGGGCTGTTTTATTTCCAATCAGCAGCAATTTACTCCGAAAGAAAATCCGATATTTACCTTAATGCAGAAAATATATAACTCAGAAAAGTCCTTCAAATGGATTCCAGCTCTTGCTATTCACTGTTTCTTTCAAATAATAAGCATAATTAGCAGTAGTACTCCATATTGCCGAAAAACTAAACTGAACTGCCAAAATAGTAGCAAAAGGAAGCTCAATCCCCAGAACGCCTTCCATAACCCCCAATATCATCATCACTACAACAGCAATGCCAAATAACGTCAGATTTTTCCGCCATAATCCTAGAACAAAGAAGTAAATAAAACCAAAAAAGAAGGCAATAAAATTCATGTTCAACAATATACGACGCATAGAGGGTTCTGCTTTCATGGCAGCTTTATGCTCAGGCGTTTTGGGAGCACCATTTTTTTCAAAGAATGCAAAACGCGTCTGCCACTTTTCTGGATATTGAATTTTATCCATGCTACTTAATTCCTTAATTAAAATAGAAAATACAACACCAATAATATAATAATTCCTGTTATTAATTTAAGATTATATTCCTAGGATTATTTTCTGGAGATATAAAATAGAGAATATAATTAGTAGATTCACTTACATCATCATGTTACATATTCAATCACCCTTAATTTACCGTAATTAATGGATTTCAGATTAATACCATAAAATATTAATTACAGCACTATTTTTCTAAAAAATGGAGGTTTTTCAACATTAAAACCAGATTAAACAGAACACCAGACACTCAATATCCGGCAATCCCTTTATCAGACAAAAAATCAGGCTAGCAATTTGAAGGTTTATGCTTTAATTTTGTTCATATTTCCCCTATCCTTAAGACTATTTCATGCAAGAATTATAGACACCTAAAATCTGGGTATACGACTATGACAATAAAGCGGACCAAAGATATTAACCACGGCACCTTCCGTAAGGCTTGGCGTAACTATCGCCTTGCACCTGTGGCAATGGCTGTCAGTGCGGTTTTCATGTTATCTGCCTGTGAAAAGAGTGATGAAACTGTCTCTCTTTACATGAATGCAGATGAATGTTCTAAAGCCAATCCATCACAAAGTGAGCAATGTACTACTGCTTATAACAATGCGTTGAAAGAAGCGGAAAAAACAGCGCCTAAATATGCCACCAAAGAAGACTGTATTGCTGAATTTGGTGAAGCACAATGTACTCAAACCCCGGCACAAGCTGGCCCTGGTACCTCTACTTCCAGTACCTCCACCAATGGCCAAGCTCAGGCACAGCAGCAAAGCGGCAGCTTCTGGATGCCGCTGATGGCAGGTTATATGATGGGGCGTCTAATGGGAGGCGGTTCAGCGCCGTCACAACCTCTGTTTAGCTCTAAATCCGCCACCAGCCCGGCAAATGGTCAATTCGTTGATGCGTCGGGTAAAAGCTATGGCCCAGCAACCGCAGGTGGTCGTTCCATGACAGTGCCTAAAACGGCTATGGCGCCAAAACCAGCAACAACCACAACCATTACCCGTGGCGGTTTCGGTGACTCTGTTGCAAAACAGTCAGCTATGCAACGCAGCAGCGCCTCTTCTGGCTCCACATCTCGTTCAGCGGGAGGCTAACCAAGGATGAAACGTATTGCTATTACTGAACGCCCGGATTGGCGTGAAAAAGCGATAGAATATGGCTTTAATTTTCACACCATGTATGACAAACCCTACTGGTGTGAAGAAGCTTATTACCAGTTTTCGCTTGCCCAAATTGAAGAAATCGAGGCCACCACTGCTGAACTGCACCAAATGTGTTTACAAGTAGTGGAGAAAGTTGTCGATAGTGAAGAGTTACTGACTAAGTTTCAGATTCCAAAGCATTGTTGGGATTTTGTTCGTAGCTCCTGGATTACCAGTCAGCCATCACTCTATTCCCGTTTAGATTTGGTTTACGACGGTAAAAGCCCGGCAAAATTGTTGGAAAATAATGCTGATACACCAACTTCGCTATATGAGTCCGCTTTTTTCCAATGGATCTGGTTAGAAGATCAGATGAATGCCGGGTTACTACCAGCACATGCCGATCAATTCAACAGCATGCAAGAGCAATTGATCGAACGCTTTGCTCAGTTGCGTGATGAACATGGCTTTGGCTTACTGCACATGGCCTGCTGTCAGGATACGGAAGAAGATCGCGGTACTGTTCAATACTTGCAAGATTGTGCGCTGGAAGCGGGTGTTCCAACTGAGTTCTTATTTATTGAAGATATCGGTCTGGGGGAAAAAGGCCAGTTTACTGACCTGCAAGACCAGGTGATCAGTAATTTGTTCAAACTCTACCCTTGGGAGCTGATGTTCCGTGAGATTTTCGCGACCAAATTAGAAGATGCTGGCGTTCGTTGGTTAGAACCCGCCTGGAAAAGTATTATCTCTAACAAAGCATTGCTACCAATGTTGTGGAAGATGTTTCCAAATCATCCAAACCTGCTACCCGCTTATTTCGCCGATGATAATTATCCGGCAATGGAGAGCTATGTTATTAAGCCGCTGTTCTCACGGGAGGGGGCTAATATCCGTATTATTGAAAATGGCAAGGAAATTGCCAATGTTGATGGCCCTTATGGTAAAGAAAGTATGATCGTTCAGCAATTTCATACACTGCCAAAATTCGGGGACAATTATACGCTAATTGGTAGTTGGCTGGTGAATGATCAACCTTGCGGTATTGGTTTACGGGAAGACAGTAAACTCATAACTCAGAATTTATCCCGCTTCTACCCACATATTATTTTGGATTAGTTCTCAATAGGGAGGAATGAGGAAAATACCCAAAACTCCTCCCTTAAATATCCAGTGAAGAAACTTTGTACCCTTATAAATTTATAATAAAGGTAAATACTATGGCGAACACAATATATTTAACTATTACAGGTAAGAAACAAGGACTTATATCCAGTGGTTGTTCTACCTATGATTCCATTGGCAATAAATATCAAACTGGTCATGAAAATGAAATTTATGTTTACTCATTTGACCACGATATCAGCAGAGAACAGAATGTTAATCATGCACCTATCTCAATCACTAAACCTATAGATAAGTCATCTCCTCTATTAGGCATAGCAATATCAGAAAATGAATCTATCAATTGTAGATTAGATTTTTATAGAACATCAAATAATGGTGCTCAGGAAAAATATTATTCAATTGAAATTATGCACGCCTCGATAAAAAGCATATCCACCCATTATCCTAATTCACTTACCCATAATGACGCACAGCCCTACGAAATAATATCCATTGCCTATGGCAATATAACATGGAAACACCATATTGCAGGTACATCTGGTTATAGTATATGGGATGAAAGGGTCAGTTAAAATTAATATATTGGGGAGAAACCCCCAATATATTTTCAATTATTTTATCTCTTTTGAAAAAACCAATATTAAACATTTATTTCCTTTATGAATAGTTTTCATAATATCAAACAATAATTAGAGCTTATTAAACTCATTTAACATTTTCAGCGAAGGTTAATGCTAAGCAATGTTCTTTTTTCTCATTCTCAACTACAGACGATTTTGACAATATAAAAGAATCATCATATATAGTCTCAAAACCTTTCATATACCATATTTCATCATTATTTACTGTATAACCAGTTGATTTCATATAATTAATCATTCTATTATAGATATTATCCATGTCTATCAAATCACAAAAATAAACGGAGCTATATATCGGCGATGATTCATCATTAGGATAATATTCAAAAAAAATAATTTTTAGAAATACGAGGAGCTTCTTTTATTTTTTCATTAGTAAGAAGATGATACTTTAAAAAATCACTTTCTTTATAAAGAACATTAGGCATCATAAATAACCATAAAAATACACATATACAAGATAACGCCATCATTAATATCATCACTATTTTTATGGTTAATTTCCTCATAATTTCAGGCCATAAATCGTTGTAGGTTTATAATGACTAATAACAATATCTTTTTCATAAGATATTTATCAACAGGTCCATAATAACCCCATATCTTATAGTCATATTCTTTATTTTTAGGCTTTGTTAAAGACATATAATTTCTTGGTAATACAGACTTATAGAAACCGAGTAAATTTGAAACCAAATCTTCGCAACTAAATTCACTATCACTAAAAACGGGAAAAGAACGAGTTTGATTATAAAGTTTCAAACTCCAATGAAACACAATACATTATTGAATGTAAAAACACGTCATAGCCAATTTACTTATCTTTGACTACGGACGTAAAATCAGACCACTGTTCAATACGGAACGCACGAATGTTTCAAGAAAAATAGCGATATCACGCCTTTCACAAACCTACGTTTTCAAAAACAAGGAAATAGTATTCCTCGCTGTTTTGTCTTGCCTGTTACCGATCAGGTAGTCCATTTGCCTTACCGACAGCAATGCCGAACCGATCCACCATTACACACTTAATGCCATCCTTCGTCATGGCGGCTCAACCTCTGCGAGATCTAGAACCACGCCGTCGCTATGTGACTTTAATTACAGTGATTCTCATTTACGGCTTTTTTCGCTCGCACTCTATTAATCTACTCATGAATCTTTAACATATTTCAATCTACAACCAAAGTTTCAACAAAACCTGCATCTTCAACTTTAGTTTGACATATCAATCTGAAAATATCAGAGTTCTCCGTTGCTGATCCCAACGCCAACAAGATTGATCTCCCGTGATACACACACCTCCCAACCAACGCTCCAAGGGAAAACTATCCATCCAATCCCGCTTATTAGACAATAATTCCTGACCAAACTGCGTCAATATCAATGTTAAAGACCCAGAGTCAAAATATATCGCGGATTCTGGTGAAAGGCGCAGATTATCAATAATGGCATCAAGCATAATATCTCCCAACCAAGGCAGAGGTTCATGATGCTCTGTCAGTTGCTGAAATAATTGCTCATTTGTACAAGGCTGCTCCGCCAAAATATTCAGCACTAATTGCTCTGTCAAACCCAATCCATTATCAAATGAAGGAAATTCCTGACAATGACGAAGTAATGCCTGAGAGAGGTAAGGAAGCTCATGCGCTACTTTTCCTACCATTTCAATTAAATGTGAAGGATTATCTGAACGAAACTGCTCCCAAACTTCGCTCCCCAATTGACACTGAATAGCCGTAACTGGCTGGCGATTCTGCCACAACAGAAGCAATGATTCCTCAGGCAACTGCCCAAGCCCAATAAACCGCCTGCTGCCAGGGTAATGATTGACTGTCACCATCTCCAGTAATGACGCAGGATATCTATTAAAATGCGCCAAGCATCGGGCGAGAGTCAATTGGTCATAGCTATCATGCTCAAACCACAGTACGACGCGCTGATATTTGGCAGAAGCAGATAACAAAATTTGCTCTTCCTGTTCACGCTGATAAATAAGTTGATTCTGATTGACACCAATCCGTGCAACATAATGTTCAGAAAGAAATTTTACCCGTTTCGATAACCAACTCTTATCTGACACTACCGGCCCTTGGCAGAATGGATCACTGTAGGCCAAAAAGTCTCCGCGAAAGCCTGCCAGAGTAAGATTGTTCTGGATATCAGATCCGCAACGAATATGTAGCGTCGAAAGTTCATGATCTGGTGTTAAGCCCTGTGTTTGGATCGCTATTCGGGCCTGTTCCATCGCTGTCACATGGGCTTTCAATTTAGACCAACTCGGAAGTCCCAGTTCACGGGCAATTATCCACTGAGCATCACTCAATCGATTGTGCTGTTGAACCAATTCATCTTGCGTTAAATGCGGATAATGGCGACGAAAACGCTCAATTGCTTCAGGAAATGATTGTCGCAATGCATTACGCAACTCTTTTGCCCGCTTACGCTGCTGCTCAAGAGTAATTCTAAATGGTGAAGGGGAAAATAAAGACGAAGCTCTGGGTTGAGTCATGATCGCAGCCCTTTTCTAAAATCTGTGTCCGCCAATCAGACAGAAAAGGGAAGCCATACGGCATATCGTTTCAATGATCATGGGCGCAGCCCTTTCCGCGGACAAGGTGGCGATGATCTCGCCGTCGGTCATCCTAACAAAAGGAGAAAGGGCTTTCAATCAATATGAAAGCCACAGAAGTTAACTATTCAACCAACCTGCACAGACAACATACTCAGCGAACCAGACTCAAGACCATCTACAGGAATGGAAACCGCTTCTTTCCTATCCCACGTTCCCATGATATACAGCAACGGTAAAAAGTGTTCAGGAGATGGATTGGATAACTGCCCCTCTTCCCTGTCCAGTGCATGAATCAAAGGATAAGGTTGCTCATAACTGGTAAGGTTATCACGCACATAATGGTTAAATGATTCTGCCCAAGGATATGGTTCAGCATTAGGTTCCTGCCTCTTCATGGTACGAAGATTGTGTACCACATTACCACTCCCCAAGATTAAAACACCTTCATCTCGTAAAGCAGCCAGCTTTTTCCCTAATTCATAATGGTACGTCGCTGGCTTGGCATCATCTATACTCAGTTGAATGACTGGAATATTGGCCTGAGGATACATCTTAACCAGAATTCCCCAAGTCCCATGATCCAACCCCCATTGATGATGATCAGCATAAACTTCCACAGGTTCCAGCATCTCTTGCACTAAAGCGGCCAGCTCAGGAGAACCCTTGGCCGGATACTGAATTTCATACAACTCCTGTGGAAAGCCTCGAAAATCATGAATAGTCCTCGGTTGATTCATGGCGGTTACTGCTGTTCCATTGGTATACCAATGAGCAGAAATCGCCAAAATCGCTCTGGGTACAGGCAGTCTTTCACCAAGTTCACGCCACACATTGGTATAGCGATTTTCTCCCAGTACATTCATTGGACTGCCATGACCAATAAACAGTGCCGGCATTCTGGAAATATTCATAACGACCTCCCACACCAAATATAGGTAATTTTAATACTTGCGGACAGGTTACGCCTTTCAGATCAGCAAAACAGTGGGCTAACGGTGATGGAGTTTTTCAAAAAAATTGAAAAGTCACAGCTTGCGTAAACTGTGACTTTAGAGAATATGTAGGTTATAACTGATATTTCGTCCGTTTATCAGACAATTACGACTCAGCTTGCTTTCTGTTCCATTGCCTGGCGATAAATTACCAGATCTTCAATAGTGACTACCGGCATATTATGCAGTTTCGCAAATTGCACTACCTCAGGAGTACGCGCCATTGAACCGTCATCATTGGTTAATTCGCACAATACACCAGCCGGTTTAAAACCAGCCAAGCTGACTAAATCAATTGCTGCCTCAGTATGTCCCTGACGAACCAGCACTCCACCAAGTTGAGCGCGTAGTGGAAAAACATGCCCCGGACGGTTCAAATCACTGGGTTTGGCATTATCTGCAATCGCAGCACGAATAGTCGTGATACGGTCAGCCGCAGAAACCCCTGTCGTCACTCCCCGAGCTGCCTCAATGGTTACGGTGAATGCTGTTTGAAACGGACTAGAGTTATTTTCTACCATCATGGGTAATTGTAATTGCTGGCGGCGCTCTTCTGTCAGACATAAGCAGACAATACCACTGCCATGACGAATAGTCAGTGCCATTTGCTCTACAGTCATTGTTTCGGCCGCAAAGATAATATCACCTTCATTTTCACGATCTTCATTATCCAGCACCATCACCCCTTTTCCATCACGCAAAGCGTTAATAGCGTGTTCAACACGTTCTGATGATGTGCCATATTCAGAAAGTAGCGTCTGATTCATGGTAAAGAAACCTCATTAAAATTTATGGATTACCAGAATCAGGGCGGTCTTGAGGAGTTCTCGCTATAACATCACGCCGTAACATTAATATTATTAATATCATGTGTGAATACCATAGCCGGAACAACAGACGAGCACAAAGCCCGACAGATGCCGTTATTCTCTCCCATCCGGACTATCACCGTCGGCTCCAGAGTTACACTGGATCTGCTGACCTCCGCTTTATCATAAAGATAACTACAAACGGAGCGCTCGCGGGCTTCACTATACCATCCATAAGATAGCCTAATGTTACCGCCGGTGGGGACTTTCACCCCGCCCTGAGATAAGCTAGTGAACTATAACGCTAATATTTGCCGGCGGCAATCAACAAAATCAAATGTGAAACCTGGCTCACAATGGCTTGTGGTTTTACTATCTGGTATTACACTATCCAGAAATTATTTATGTCATAAAAAGGATGCATCATGCTCGATCCCAAAAAAATTGAACAAATTGCCCGCCAGATCCAGGATTCTTTACCAAAGGGGGTTAAAGAGTTTGGTGGTGATGTAGAGAAAAAATTACGGATGATTTTGCAATCCCAACTTGGCAAGCTTGATTTAGTGAATCGTGAAGAATTTGATATTCAAACTCAGGTTCTGTTACGTACCCGTGAAAAATTGACCGCGATGGAACAACGTTTAAGTGAATTGGAAGCGAAGTTTGAAAATAAAAATACCCCATCTGCTGATAACATGGCAAAAGAAGAATAATTATTACTATACATAAAAACAACCGTGATAATGAGCAGAATGTGATATCTGCTCATTATTATTAGAGATTAATGCTGCTGGTTTTCTTTACCGTAATGCTCAGAACGTGGGCCATACAGCAAACTATGACTACCACCGGCCGTCAGTAAGCGGTTACCTGTAATGCCAGCAATTTCATGGCCTTTATCCATGATGGTATTAGCTATCTGTGAAACTACAGCAGACACCAACATACCAACAAGACTATTCGAATTGTTTTGATTTTCAGTTGATGAAGCCGTTGCACGGCCGTACCACAGTTGCTTGCCACTACGCAAATCCACCAGCTTCGCGGAAGCCGTTACACGAGTATCGCTGTTGATAATCTGATATTGCGTACCATATTCCTCAATATCCAAATAGAGCGCTGAATCGGCACCGAAAATATCATGCAATTTTTTGTAACTGATATTCTGAACATCCTGTGCGGCTGTCACACCATTTTGCTGAAATGTCTCTTCCACAACAGCAACCGGAAAGACATAATAGCCAGATTCCGCCAATGGATATGTCACATGAGAAATTAGGCTGTGCCCTGCTTTAACTTCCACAGATTTGTTTACCGCCGGCAGAACCAGAATGGATTTCGGTTTGCTTTCTTTAAATGCAGTGTAATCATAAGGAACAGATTTACTACACCCTGTCAGCACAAATGCCGCCAGTAGACTTAACGCGACGAGAATACGGTTCATTGCATAGTTCCTTTATTTTTACTTAATAAAAAGTCCATAAATGGCGCTGACTCAGGAAACAATTTTTTCTCTATTTCAAACTGATGGAACGCTTCTGAAACACGACCTGTTTTGCTATAAAGCAGACCAATCTGTGCATGCAGACCAGGTGGTACAGGTTTATCCTTCGCTTTAGCCTTTTCAATGACTTGCTGCAAAGCCTGTAACTGCTCTTCAAACCCTATCTTATCCTGCTGATAATACTGATAAATTGTAGGTTGGTATTTATCCCACTCATAAATTGTTTTTGGCTGCGCGGCACAACCCGCTAAAGCCATAGCTGCCAGCAATAAGCCCGCTTTTTTCATTAATATCATGAACATATATCCCTATATTTATTAATTAGATGGCTTCCATGCACCGGTTTCAATACTTTCAACCAGACGGTTTACTGCTTCACGAATAGCCAGATCCAATACTTTACCATTCAGTGTGGAATCATAGCTGGCAGTGCCGCCGAAACCGATAATTTCACGGTTGGATAATTTATATTCTCCGGCTCCCGCTACAGAAAAAACCACTTCGGAAGTTTCTACATTCACGACATTCAGCGTGACTTTAGAATAAGCCACCTGTGACTTACCGCGCCCTAACAATCCCCATAACTGATGATCACCCACTTCTTTACGGCCAAATTCAGTCACATCACCGGTAATAACATAAGCAGCACCTTTCAACTTCTGCGATTTACCTTGTAAACCCGCTTCCGCTTTCAGTTCCGCCATATTGGTGCGTTCCAGCACCGTAAAGCGTCCAGTCTGCTGTAAGTGCGAAATTAAAATCGTTTTAGATTGATTACCGAGGCGATCAACGCCATCAGAGAAAATCCCATTTTGATAACTGGAACGGTTTTCAAACTTACCTATCGCAATTGGGCTACGAACCCCTTGATATACGGTATTGTAAGAATTAACTTTTTGTACTTGAACGGTATTAGAAGATTCAGTCGCACACCCTGCTAATATTGCCGAAGCTAAACAAATTGAAGATAAAATCAACTTACCTTGCATAAAAACTTATTCCTGCGTAAAAAATTTATCCGTTTATCTACTAACTTTAAAATGTAAAGGTTATAGATAACATATTTCATTAAAAAATCATTTACATCAGAAATCATTATGAATAAGCCAACGTTATGTGACCAGCATTTTATGCCACAAAGATAAAAAAATATCTGTTACATCACATTTCATCAGATTAATCCTCCACCAATCTAGATAATAAAATCACGTTAATTTGAATTATTATTATAATATTTTGATAATGTTTATGTCGTTAATTAAATTACTCGTACCTGATATTACAAATATCCATTTACTTATGGTTAAATATCATTCAATAAACACAAATTAAATAAAAAAATAACCGGGAAGATTTCATCTCTTACCCGGCTTTCATTCAAATAATATGATCAAATAAATAATCTACAGCGCTCAATACAGTAATATCTTCCAGCTGTTTTCAATGACAAACTAAAGCATTATTTACTGATTTTTAATCACCTTGATGATATTGGTTGTTGAAATACCATCTTCAAAGTTCAGCACTTTGACTTCTCCGCCCGCAGCCCAAACTTCTTTACTGCCAGCAATTTCTTCCGGTTTATAATCTCCCCCTTTTACCAATACATCCGGCAAAACATCCGCAATCAATCGCTGTGGTGTATCTTCTTCAAATGGCACAACCCAATCCACAGCGCCCAGAGCAGATAACACAATCATTCGTTGTTCTAGTGGATTAACAGGACGGCTTTCACCTTTCAGCCGTTTAGTCGATGCATCACTGTTAACAGCAACAATTAACCGATCACCCAGTTTACGGGCATTCTCCAGATAAGAGACATGACCCGCATGCAGAATATCAAAGCAGCCATTAGTCATCACAATCCTTTCACCACGTTGGCGAGCATCAGCGACAGCCTGTTTAAGCTGAACTTCGGTCATCACACCAAAACCCGTTTCAGCACGGCCACGGATAGCATTCTCCAATTCAATCGGCGAAACAGTCGATGTACCCAGTTTGCCAACAACAACACCCGCAGCAGCATTCGCCAGGAAACAGGCTTCATTCAATGGCTTTCCAGCCGCAATCGCCGTTGCCAACACACCAATAACCGTATCGCCGGCACCAGTGACATCAAACACTTCTTGCGCCTGCGTAGGCAAATGTAATGGCGGTTGATCAACACTCAATAAACTCATCCCCTGTTCAGAACGGGTAATCAGTAATGCCTGGAGATCCAAATCCCGAACCAATTGAGTTCCCTTCTCAACTAATTCATTGTCATCTTTGCAGTGACCCACCACCGCTTCAAATTCAGACAGATTTGGCGTGAGTAAAGTTGCGCCACGATAACGTTCAAAATCATTACCTTTCGGATCGATCAACACCGGGACTTTGGCAGCGTTTGCCAATTTGATCATGTCATGAACCTGACTCAGCGCACCTTTGGCGTAGTCAGATAAAACTAGTGCTCCAATATGGGGCAACGCCTGTTCAATGCGCTCAAACATCGGCTGCGCATCGACATTATCGAAACCTTCTTCAAAATCTAAGCGAATTAACTGCTGGTTACGGGAAAGTACCCTCAGTTTGGTAATTGTCGGATGTGTCGGAACAGAAACAAAATCACAGCGCACCTTAACGCTACTCAGTTTCTCACTCAGCGCATGTGCTGCGTCATCAATCCCAGTCAAACCGATTAAATGCGAATTTGCTCCAAGAGCCGCAATATTCATAGCAACGTTAGCTGCGCCTCCCGGACGCTCCTCAATGGTATTGACTTTTACAACCGGCACCGGCGCTTCCGGTGAAATCCGGCTGGTCGGCCCATACCAGTAGCGATCTAACATAACATCACCGACGACTAAAACTCCTGCACAGTGAAAATCCGGGAGTGTCATTTTCATCCCTTGCTCCAAATATTAGATATTAAATTGGTGCCAAATATTATCATACGACCATAAAATCCCTACACCAAACCGTTATTGTTCACCTAACCACTGTTGCCAACTACGACGTACCCGCTCTTGTTGCTCACTGAAACAATGGGTTGATACTCGACTGGAAAGCGTCTGTAACGCCAAATGATGTAGTTCATCACGCATAGAAACGTAAGCCTGTGTTAATGCGGCTGCCTCATCTTCATCCATAATTTCATAAGCCGCCATTAATTGGAAAATCCGTACATTATCCGACCAACGCACCAAACGCTCATTTTCAACAGCATAACGAAGCACCAGATATTGAGCGATAAATTCGATATCGGTGATCCCCCCCGGATCAGCTTTAATATCAAATTGATCTGAATGGTGACTGCCTAAATGTTTATGCATCTTTTCCCGCATTTCCCTTACCTGCTGACGCAACAAAGCGGGTTCTCGTCGCGTACATAACGTCTGATGACGTATCCGCTCAAAATCCCGATGCAAGTTCTCATCACCAAATACCATACGAGCACGTACCAACGCCTGATGTTCCCAAGTCCACGCTTGATTCTGCTGATAATCTGCAAATGCGCCGATGGTACTGACTAACATGCCTGATTCCCCGGAAGGACGTAGGCGGACATCCACGTCATACAACACGCCAGAGGAGGTTCGAGCGCTGAACAAGTGCATAATTCGTTGGGCAAGACGCAAATAAAATTGCCGGGCATCAATCGCTCGATCGCCATCGGTCATCACATCCACCGGGCAATCAAGCAGGAAAACTAAATCAAGATCAGAACTGTAACCCAGCTCCCAACCACCCAATTTGCCATAACCAATCACAGCAAATCCCAGACCTTGCCGCTGGCTCAGATGTGATGGAACACCATAACGTTTTGCCATTTGTCCCCACGCCTGTTGAACGACTGCTTCAATAATCGCTTCTGCCAAGTAAGTAAGATGATCACTGACTTTCATCACCGGCAACACGCCAGTGATATCCTCCGCCGCAATCCTCAATAATTGCGCTTGCTTAAACTGGCGGAGCGCCTCTAGTTGCTGCTCGTCATCATCCTCAGGTATCCGCAACAAATATTGCCGCAATTCATCTTTGTAAGCATTCAATGGCAAAGGTTGATACAAGAATTGTGGATCAAGCAGTTCATCCAACAACAATGGGTGACAGGCAAGCTGAGTCGCAATCATTGGTGAAGCCGCACACAACCGGATAACATGTGTTAATACAGCCTCCGATTCAAGTATCAGCTCCAGGTAAGTTGTACGGCTGACAATACTTAGCAACAACGGAATAACCCGTTCTAGCACGATATTGGCATCTTGTCGCAAACAAACTTTTGTCAACAAACGAGGCATAAGATGGTCGAGCACATCACGCCCACGCGGGCCAATGGTTCTTTTGCCCACATCATGACGGAACACAGAAATGATATGCAATATCTGCTGTGCAATTGCTTCATCCAAGTGCGGAGCTAATATGATTAACTCTTCTTTTTCGAGATTTTCCAGCCACAGACTTTTAAGTGGCACATGACCAGGTTCCTCTTCACTATTATCGCTGTCATCGCCAATTAATTGCGTAAAAATAGCCCGAACAGCCCCCATCTGGCTGTTCAATTCAATTGTCAGAGCATACCAACTTTCAAATCCCATTCCCCACGTCAGTCGTGCACGATTCAACTCATCTTCTGGCAGAATCTGAGTTTGTTGATCGTTAATTGACTGTAAAAGATTTTCTAGCCGCCGCAAAAAGAGATAACCGTCAGCAAGTTGTTTCACCTGCAATGGTTGCAAAATCCCCAATTGAGCTAATATTTGAAGAGTTGGCAGCAATGCCTGAGATTGCAAACACAGTTCACGCCCACCACGAATAAGCTGGAACACTTGGGCGATAAATTCAATTTCACGGATACCACCAGCGCCCAGTTTGATATTGTCTTTCAAGCCACGGCGACGCACTTCCCGTTCAATCATGCCTTTCATATTTCTCAGAGATTGAATCACACTGAAATCAATGTAACGGCGAAAGACAAACGGTCTTAGCATCCTGCGTAATTCTTCACCATACCCTTGGTCTCCAGAACCCATAATCCGCGCCTTCACCATCGCATAACGTTCCCAATCACGCCCTTGCTCTTGATAGTAATCTTCCAATGCAACAAAACTGAATACCAATGGGCCACTATCACCGAATGGACGCAAACGCATATCCACCCGATACACAAAACCATCCACAGTTTGCTGATCAAGCACTTTGATAAGACGCTGCCCCAAACGGGTAAAAAACTGAGCGTTATCCATTTCACGACGGCCGCCTTGGGTAAGACCGTTTTCAGGATAGACAAAAATCAAATCAATATCAGAAGAGAAGTTCAGCTCACCGCCGCCAAGTTTTCCCATACCGAGAATTAACAGTGGTTGTGGCTCTCCCCGCTCATTGCAAGGGGTTCCCCAATCCTGACAACAACGCTGATATAACCAGTCACGGGCCGCAATAATCAACGTTTCAGCCAACATACTGAGTTGTTGCAGCGTCTCCTGGGTCGTAATGCTATGCAGTGCCTGCGACCAGGCTATTCTCACCAGAATCTTGTTACGAAACTGACGTAAAACCCGCATAAGGGTATTTTCATCCTCTACTGATGCGAGTAATTGTCGCAGCCATTCATCATATTGATGCCACTCCTGCGCTTTAGGTGGATGTTGGCGGATCTCAACTAACCATTCAGGATGAGCTTGCAGATTTTCAGCAACAAAATCACTCAGTGACAATACCGCCAGCTCATGAACAGCAAAAGGCTCAACACTTAACATCAGTTGTTTAAAATGTTCGGTCACACGCTGTAACTGAGTAAGAAGCGGGGTTGAAAGTGGCAACATAGAGAATTCCTGTTATTTAAGCGGAGAAATTTATTAACCACATAGATTTATTGACCACATAGTCAGTGCCAACTTACATTGCAAATAGAACGAGCTATAACATAGCGTTTCAGCTTCTGTTTCCGTATCCAATAATTTCTGGTTGATAGCAACTAATTGGTTATCCAACTGTTCCGGCTCATTAGAATATTTGATCGTCTGCTGAACCAAAGTCAGTACTTGCTTTAAACCATCCCGCCCATCCGATAAACCGGCCAACCAACGTTCCTCCTGTTCTTGCCAATGGGCCAATATTGACGTGAGTACCGAAGGTAATGGCCGCTGCATATCAATTTCTACCTGAGTTGAAAGCAAAACTGCTTTTGGTTTTCCCTGAGCTAACTGATAACCACGAGCTGCTTTACTTTTATTTCCTTGCCTCAAGCCGTTTGATTTTGCCAACTCAACCGCCAATCCTAATACATCGGTTATAGTTCCTTGCTTTAACTCCAGTTCAAATTCACAAATTAGCGCCTTACGATTGGCTGCAATAATTTCTCCCTGATCGAGCACCACTTCAATCTCACTTTGCCCATAAGTCACCACCCACTTCTCACGCATAAAGTCAGTACTGAATAACGCATTCAAGCGGGATTGCAACGCTTCCACATCACAGTTGTCAGGCCAGATGTGCTGTGGAAACAGAGTCAATGCCAGTTCCGGCTTTACCAATGGCACATTATATTCCGGTCGCTGATGCAACCCGCCAACCACCTTACCGGCTGTTTTGATCGTCATCTCATACTGGTCATCAAAACCACGGATCCGCAACCCCATATCAAGACCGCGCAGTTGGTTATCCGGCGTTTCGAAATAGATATTGGTCAACTTTTGGGGAGAAAAATAGTCATGAGGAAATAACAGTAACTGCTGACGAATTGCAGGAATAGCTTGTGGTCTGGCGATAAGTTTTAATTCAATTTCTACACTCATATCTGCACCATTGATGACAATCTTTGCCCTTCATCTTACCTTGATTTCGCTTTTTTCCACGATGAGTAAGAAGAAAATTAAAATTTCTCTTTCCTGCAAGTTATGATAGTAATTAACAGGAAATGTTTCGTTCAACAGACAACAAGCCCTGTATTCAATCGATTAGAAAAGTGTCATTTTGGTTTACCGATTGCTCTAGCAAACTTAACTCTTTACTATCAAATTCTAAACTCACCATAGATAAAGAACAGTTGAAATCACAATGCGAAAATTACATTTACTTCTTACGGCGCTATTGAGCCTAAGCTTTTCGCTGACTACCCATGCGGAAGAAAAGCGCTATGTATCTGATGAGTTATCTACCTACACACACGCCGGGCCGGGTAACCAATACCGTATAGCCGGTACACTAAATGCCGGTGACGCAGTCACGTTGATAAGCATCAATCGGGATAGTAATTACGCTCAAGTGAAAGATGATAAAGGCCGTCTTGTCTGGCTGCCAGTTAACCAGCTTAGTCATAAACCCAGCTTGCGTACCCGCCTGCCGGAGTTAGAACAAGAAGTGAAAACATTGACGGATAAGTTAGCCAATATAGACAATAACTGGAATCAACGCACTGCCGACATGCAACTGAAGGTTGCCAACAGCAGTCACATTCTTACAGAACTGAAAAAAGAGAATGAGAGGTTAAAAAACAAACTGACGGTAGCAGAAAAAAAGCTCGATGCCGCAAATCTGCAACTTGACGACAAACAACGCAATATCATTCTGCAATGGTTTATGTACGGTGGTGGTGTTGCAGGCGCTGGTTTAATCTTTGGGTTATTACTACCACATATGCTCCCACGCCGTAAGCGTAATGACCGTTGGATGAGTTGATTTAAGGAACATATTAGGTGAGAGTCTATCTGGTTGGCGGCGCAGTACGTGACCGCTTGCTAAATTTTCCTGTAAACGAGCGGGATTGGGTTGTTGTAGGTGGAACGCCAGAAGAATTGCTATCCCAAGGATATCAGCAAGTTGGCAAAGATTTCCCGGTGTTCCTGCATCCCAAAACCCACGAAGAGTATGCGCTGGCGCGCACCGAGAGAAAATCCGGCCAAGGATATACAGGTTTTACTTGTTATGCTGCACCGGATGTCACACTGGAAGACGATTTGCAGCGCCGTGATCTGACAATTAATGCGATTGCTCAAACACCCACGGGTGAACTTGTCGATCCTTATCATGGTGTTGATGATTTAAACAATCGTATCTTACGCCATGTTTCTGATGCTTTCTTTGAAGATCCACTAAGGGTATTACGAGTGGCTCGTTTTGCCGCTCGTTTCGCCCACTTAGGGTTTACCATCGCCCCAGAAACACAGGTGTTAATGTCAAATATGGCAATTAACGGCGAGCTATCAGCACTCACACCAGAACGTGTCTGGAAAGAGACCGAAAAAGCCCTTGTTACCCATTCCCCTCAGGTCTTTTTTCAGGTTTTACGTGATTGTGACGCATTGGCGGTGTTGTTTCCTGAAATCGATAATTTGTTTGGCGTTCCCGCACCAGAGAAGTGGCATCCTGAGATTGATACCGGTATTCATACGTTAATGGTGCTGAAAGTAGCGACTGAATTAACAGATGAAGTCGATAGCCGTTTTGCCGCTCTATGCCATGATCTTGGTAAAGGGCTGACCCCGCCGGAACAGTGGCCTCACCATTATGGACATGGGCCAGCAGGCGTTAAGTTAGTTGATCAATTATGCCAACGTCTGCGCGTTCCTAATTCTGCCCGTGATTTGGCAAAATTAGCTGCTCAATATCATGATTTAGTGCATACCGTTGCTCAATTGCGGCCAAAAACATTACTTAAATTGTTTGATGCCATTGATGCATGGCGTAAGCCTCAGCGAATAGAGCAATTGATTATCATCAGTGAAGCCGATGCACGAGGTCGTACCGGTTTTGAAGATACGCCATATCCGCAAGGCGATTATCTGCAACAGGCATTCAAAGTTGCCTGCAAGGTTCAAGTGAAAAACATTGTAGACAGCGGGTTACGTGGCGCGGACATTGGTCATGAGCTACGACGTCAACGTCAGCGCGCATTGGCAGAATGGAAACAGCGAGACAATACTGTTCAAAACAATGCTGTTCAAGGTAATACTGTTACCTAAAACATCCCCTGATATCAAACATTAGGCAATCTTCGAATTGATATCAGGGAAACTATTCGTTACATAAATACCCAGTAGACAGCGGCTGCCACAATAAAGCGGTAGATAGCAAATGGGATAAAAGATATACGTTTAATCAATGCCAGAAACGTTTTAATGGCGACTAACGCGACAACAAATGCAGTAATAAAACCGACAGCAAACATTGGGATATCAGAAGCACTCAAAAAGTGTAAGCTCTTATATAAATCTAATCCACTCGCCCCCATCATCATCGGTACAGCCAGAATAAACGAGAACTCTGATGCAGTATAACGATTAACCCCCATCAGCATTCCACCAGAAATTGTCGCGCCTGAACGAGAAAATCCCGGCCACAACGCCAAGCACTGGAAGCAACCAATCATAAAAGCCTGACGATAAGTAATATCATCCAGCCCTTCTGCTCTCGGAGTTTTAGGTTTCAAGATTTCTGCTGTAATCAGCAACACACCACCAATAACCAAGGCGTACATCACGCTTTGTGGGTTAAACAGCGATTTGATGACATCATGGAACAGCAACCCAAGCGTGACCGCAGGTAACATTGCTAAAATAATATGGCTCAGTTTCAGTTTGCCATTGGTTTTACCTTCGTGGGGAACTTCACCAAAGTGGATACCAATGAGCCCAAACAAGCGACGCCAAAACACCACTACCACAGCAAGGATAGATCCAAGCTGGATAATAACTTCAAATGTTTCAGCTTTATCGCCAGTAAATCCCAACATATGGCCAACGATAATCATATGGCCGGTAGAGGAAACAGGAAGAAATTCAGTTAGCCCTTCAACAACACCAAGAATAGCTGCATGAAACAAGGTAGAAAGGTCAGTCATATAGAGAAGTCGCCCATTAATAAATATCCGAAACAAGTAACATGGAATAAATTCAGCTACCATTATCCCCATTGTCATTAATCAATTGACATAATTATCAAGCCTGGCACTACTACGTGCCAGTACGTGCCAGTCTATGTAAGAACAATGACAATAATATGGCTGCCGAATTCACTACTGATCAGATTATTTTTTTCTTTCAATAATAACACCAACTTGACGCGCCTGCGCGACAGCGCCCGGTTTACTGACTTTTATCCGTACCCACGGCGCATTAAAGCGTTTTAACAGCAGATCCGCTACCTCTTCAGCCACTCTTTCAACCAGAGCAAAATTCTGATTTTCTACATGACTGATAATCGCTTCGCTAACTTTGGCATAATCCAGACAATATTCGACATTATCACTGGAAGATGCGCGTTTATTATCCCATCCCATTTCGATATCGAACACTAACTTCTGTTTAATGGTCTGTTCCCAGTCGTAAACACCAATTGTGGTAATCACGACTAACTCCTCAATAAATACGATATCCATCACGTCATTTTCCTGTTTTTCAATTTGTCGGATACCACTTCCGACTAAATATGCGTATTATCCATGACTAGGCTAAGAAAACGACCATTATTATTGGGGAGACATTATGAGTGCTATCGCGCTTGGTATGATCATCTTCGCGTATCTTTGCGGTTCAATCTCCAGCGCAATACTTATTTGTCGTCTGGCTGGGTTGCCTGATCCTCGTCAACATGGCTCAGGCAACCCAGGCGCGACAAATGTACTGCGGATTGGTGGCCGCAGCACTGCGGCAATAGTACTAATGTGTGATGTTCTGAAAGGGATGATCCCCGTCTGGTTGGCTTATCAACTCTATGTTCCCCCTTTCTATTTAGGAATTACAGCAATAGCGGCGTGTCTCGGTCATATTTACCCGATCTTTTTCCAATTTAAAGGCGGTAAGGGTGTCGCAACCGCTTTTGGCGCTATCGCGGTAATCGGTTGGGATCTAACAGGTTTGATGATGGGTACCTGGTTGTTGACTATATTACTAAGCGGCTATTCCTCTTTAGGGGCAATTATCAGCGCCTTGATAGCGCCGTTCTATGTCTGGTGGTTTAAACCTGAATTTACTTTTCCCGTCGCCATGCTCTGCTGTCTAGTGCTACTACGTCACCATGATAATATCCAGCGTCTGTGGCGCGGCCAAGAAAGTCGTATTTGGAGCAAGTTCAAAAAGAAAAAAGAGATGACCGAAAAAGAAAAAAACCGAACAGAAAAAGAGCAAAGATAAAGAAGATCAACAACAGAACCAGATAAAAACCAGCAACTCATTGAGTTACTGGTCTCTTATTTTCATTATATCAAGAAGATTTATAATGCGGATAATTCCGACAGCGGCCAGCGGGCTTTGACTGTCACGCCAAGTGAATCACTCACCTCTCCTTTTAGGCGAATCATACCGGCAAGCGCAATCATGGCACCGTTATCTGTACAGAATTCAGGACGCGCATAAAATACTTCGCCATCCAATTTTGCCATGACCTCTTCCATCTTGGTGCGCAATGTACGATTGGCGCTGACACCACCTGCCATTACCAATCGCTTGAAACCGGTCTGCTCAAGCGCTCTTTTACATTTAATCGCTAATGTATCAACCACCGCATCTTCAAAAGCACGGGCAATATCCGCTCTAGTCTGCTCATCATCGCTGTTGCTATGAATAGTATTAGCAGCAAAAGTTTTCAATCCTGAAAAACTGAAATCCAGCCCAGGACGATCTGTCATCGGACGAGGAAAAACAAAACTCCCAGCCTCCCCTTTCTGAGCCATCCTGGAGAGTATCGGCCCCCCTGGATAATCCAATCCCAGTAACTTAGCGGTTTTATCAAATGCTTCACCAGCGGCATCATCTATTGATTCGCCAAGCAGCTCATATTTACCAATACCCGTTACACTAATGAGCTGTGTATGACCACCAGACACCAGCAAAGCCACAAACGGGAATTCAGGGCTGTTATCTTCCAGCATCGGGGCAAGCAAATGCCCTTCCATATGATGAACAGGAATCGCAGGAACATCCCAAGCAAACGCCAGAGAACGGCCAATCGTCGCCCCTACCAACAATGCGCCAACCAGACCAGGACCTGCCGTATAAGCCACCGCATCAATATCTTTACGGGTTAATCCCGCCTCTTTCAAAGCAGCTTGAATCAAAGGTACTGTTTTGCGGATATGGTCACGTGAAGCCAATTCAGGCACGACACCGCCGTAATCAGCATGCAGTTTAATCTGACTGTATAATTGATTTGCCAATAAACCGGCTTTGTCGTCATAAATTGCGATCCCGGTTTCATCGCAGGACGTTTCTATACCTAAAACTCGCATTACACTACCTATATTCCACAGAAGAGAGCCAGTTTATCATTAATAAGATAATTTGCGCGGCTTACATGCTGACTATTTTTGCCGCTTAGTCTATAATCAGCCCTCTACGTAAAACTCCTGTGTGGTTATCGTCAATATTACGGAACTGATTTGCAGATCACCGTCGTAATGTTATTGTTTCAATTTGCGGCGGCGCTTTACAAAGCCGTGTTCATTGAAGTAAAATTCCGCACCATTTTAAGATGGCTGGCATCCCACGCCAGCAAGACCGATTTCTATTGAGGTGAGAGGCACATGCCGGTAATTAAAGTACGTGAAAACGAGCCATTCGACGTAGCATTGCGTCGCTTTAAGCGTTCCTGCGAAAAAGCAGGTGTATTAGCAGAAGTTCGCCGTCGTGAATTCTATGAAAAACCAACGACTGAACGTAAACGCGCTAAAGCTTCTGCTGTAAAACGTCACGCTAAAAAGCTGGCTCGTGAAAACGCACGCCGCACTCGTCTGTACTAATCCTTGCGGTTGATCCGCATAGTGATTGAATTTGCAGACAACAGTAGTTGCAGATAAAGGCCGTGCTTTCCGAAAGGAAGCGCGGCTTATTGTCGTTCATCAACAGGCGTAAAAGGGCTTATGGCTGGACGAATTCCGCGCACATTTATCAATGATTTATTAGCTCGTACCGATATCATCGATCTGATCGATGTTCGTGTGCCACTTAAAAAACAGGGTAAAAATCACCACGCGTGCTGTCCATTTCATAACGAAAAGACACCCTCGTTTACTGTTAATGGCGATAAACAGTTTTATCATTGCTTTGGTTGCGGAGCTCACGGCAACGCCATCGATTTTCTGATGAATTACGATAGACTTGAGTTTGTCGAATCCATCGAAGAATTAGCTGCTATGCATGGTCTGGAAGTCCCTTATGAAGCAGGTTCCAGTAGCAGTCAGATAGAACGTCACCAAAGACAAAACCTTTATCAACTGATGGATAAGCTTAACAGCTTCTATCAAAATGTATTAAACACTCCCGCAGCACAACAAGCCCGGCAATATCTGGCTCAGCGTGGGCTTAGTGAAGAAATTATCCACCGTTTCTCGATTGGTTTCGCTCCCGCAGGTTGGGATAACACCTTGAAACGGTTTGCTCATAATGCAGAAGAGCATAAACAGTTAAATGACGCCGGAATGCTGGTCGCAAATGATAATGGCCGTACCTATGACCGCTTCCGCGAACGAATAATGTTTCCAATCCGTGACCGCAGAGGGCGCGTGATTGCATTTGGTGGGCGTGTTCTGGGAGATGCACTCCCAAAATACCTCAACTCACCAGAAACTGAAATTTTCCATAAAGGCCGTCAGCTATACGGTCTCTATGAAGCACAACAAAATCACAGTGATCTTTCACGGTTATTAGTGGTTGAAGGTTATATGGATGTGGTAGCACTGGCGCAGTTTGGTATTGATTATGCTGTTGCCTCACTAGGTACTTCCACTACATCGGAACATATTCAATTACTTTTTCGTGCTACTGATAACGTCATCTGCTGTTACGATGGCGACAGAGCCGGGCGTGATGCGGCATGGCGAGCATTGGAAACAGCGCTGCCTTATCTGAATGATGGTAGGCAGTTACGTTTTATGTTTTTGCCTGATGGCGAAGATCCTGATTCACTAGTCCGTAAGGAAGGCCGGAAAGCATTTGAACAAAGAATGGAACAATCTCATACATTGTCTGAATTTCTGTTTGAATCATTACTGCCGCAAGTTGACCTGAGTAGCCCTGAAGGGAAAACAAAACTCAGTTCACTTTCTGTACCATTGATTAACCAGATTCCTGGGGAAACTTTGCGTCTCTATATGAGACAAGAACTTGGCAATATGATAGGCATTCCTGATGCAGTACAGTTGGAACGTTTATTACCGCAGCGTCTGGAGAGTGGGAATAATTATCAGATGCCGCAGCTAAAACCGACAACTATGCGTATACTTATAGGACTGTTGGTACAAAACCCACACTTAGCCGCTTTAGTTCCCCCCCTACAGGGAATTATGCAGGCCAAAATCGCAGGCTTACCATTATTCATGGAGCTTGTGGAGGTTTGTCTTACTCAGCCAGGGCTGACAACTGGACAACTGCTAGAACAATATCGTGATAATAAATTTAGTAAACAACTTGAAAAATTAGCTACATGGAACGATATACAAGTAGAAGAAATAGCAGAAAATACATTTCGTGACGCATTGGATCATCTCGTTGATTCAGCGTTGGAAGAACGTTTAAACATTCTTATCGCCAGGGCAAGAACAGAAGGCCTGACACCGGAAGAGCGCGAAGAAGTTCGCTTGATTAATGAATCCCGTGCCAGAAAGTAAACACTGAATTCACGGCTTAAGTGCCGCATTTGGTAGGGAAATAACCCTACATTTTGCCGCTATAAGTGGGCAGCGGCAATATAACGAAAACGCCCTTAAAAGTTATTGTTGGCAGATTAGTTTCGCCGACCGACACCAACCCAAATACTCTGAAGTGTGGATACCGTCTTATGGAGCAAAACCCGCAGTCACAGCTAAAGCTACTTGTCACCCGTGGTAAGGAGCAAGGCTATCTGACCTATGCTGAGGTCAATGACCATCTGCCGGAAGATATCGTCGATTCCGATCAGATCGAAGATATCATCCAGATGATCAATGACATGGGCATTCAGGTAATGGAAGAAGCACCTGATGCCGATGATCTGATGCTAGCAGAAACCGCTAACGACACAGATGAAGACGCTGTGGAAGCTGCTGCGCAAGTCCTGTCTAGTGTTGAATCTGAAATCGGTCGCACCACCGACCCAGTACGTATGTACATGCGTGAAATGGGTACCGTTGAGCTATTGACCCGGGAAGGTGAAATTGACATTGCTAAACGCATTGAAGATGGCATCAATCAGGTGCAGTGCTCCGTTGCTGAATACCCTGAAGCAATCACCTATTTACTGGAACAATATGACCGTGTGGAAGCAGATGAGGCTCGCCTGTCAGATCTCATTACCGGTTTCGTTGACCCAAACGCAGAAGAAGACCTTGCGCCTACTGCTACTCACGTTGGTTCTGAGCTCCCACAGGAAGAACTTGATGATGATGAAGACGACGATGATGAAGACAGTGATGACGATAGCGACGGTGATGATGACAACAGCATCGATCCAGAATTAGCGCGCCAGAAATTCCAAGAACTGCGACAACAGTATGATATTACCCGTCAGGAAATTAAAGATAACGGTCGTAACCATCCAAATACTGCGGCCGAAATTTTAAAACTTTCAGAAGTTTTCAAACAGTTCCGACTGGTGCCAAAGCAGTTTGACTATTTGGTCAACAACATGCGTTCTATGATGGATCGCGTTCGTCTTCAAGAACGCCAAATCATGAAAATGTGTGTTGAGCAGTGCAAAATGCCGAAAAAGAACTTCATCACGCTGTTCTCCGGTAATGAAACCAGCGACATTTGGTTTACTGCTGCAAAAGCAATGAACAAACCGTGGTCTGAAAAACTACTTGAGGTGGAAGAAGAAGTACAGCGCAGCCTGCAAAAACTTCGTCAGATTGAAGAAGAAACTGGTTTAACCATTGAACAGGTAAAAGATATCAACCGTCGTATGTCCATCGGTGAAGCAAAAGCTCGCCGAGCGAAAAAAGAGATGGTTGAAGCCAACTTGCGTTTGGTTATTTCAATTGCCAAAAAATACACCAACCGTGGCCTGCAATTCTTGGATCTAATTCAAGAAGGCAACATTGGCCTGATGAAAGCGGTTGATAAATTTGAATATCGTCGTGGTTATAAATTCTCAACTTACGCCACATGGTGGATACGTCAGGCAATTACACGTTCAATTGCTGACCAAGCTCGTACCATTCGTATACCCGTTCATATGATTGAGACAATCAACAAGCTCAATCGAATTTCCCGTCAAATGTTGCAAGAAATGGGACGTGAACCAACGCCGGAAGAGCTGGCGGAACGAATGTTGATGCCGGAAGACAAGATCCGTAAGGTACTGAAAATAGCCAAAGAACCTATCTCAATGGAAACGCCAATTGGTGATGATGAAGATTCACATTTAGGTGATTTTATTGAAGATACAACGCTGGAACTGCCGCTGGATTCTGCAACCTCAGAGAGCCTGCGTTCAGCAACCCACGATGTTTTAGCAGGTCTGACCGCGCGTGAAGCAAAAGTACTGCGTATGCGTTTTGGTATTGATATGAATACTGACCATACGTTGGAAGAAGTTGGTAAACAGTTTGACGTTACCCGTGAACGTATCCGCCAGATCGAGGCGAAGGCACTACGTAAACTACGTCACCCAAGCCGTTCTGAAGTTCTACGCAGCTTCCTTGATGAATAATTGGAAATTTTATTCATTCTGACTAAAAAGCGTCTGCTTCGGTAGACGCTTTTGTCTTTTATATCGGAGATACTTTTTAAATCCTATGACAATGTGGTGTTTACGCAGAAATATCATCACAGGTTCTCTGATATCACTCAATTAACACTCTCTCCAGCCGATAGATAAAAAAGTCGTTTTCCATTTGGTGATTAAAGAGGGATGAAAGGGATATAGTTATCATTCAAATAATCATGTATAAAATATCTTTTCATCGGAATAATTAATATAATCAGATGACTCAAAATCGCTTCTGAAAAATTAATTCAGTGACGGATAAAAACGTTAAATAGGCTATAAAAACAACTAACATATATCACTCCTCGTTTTCACTACTTACTAAAAACGCAATTTTGAACATAAAACGATCATACGAATTTACAAAGCTAGACCGCGAGCAAAACTGTACGTATAATCCTTTCCATCCAACGGCCCCTTAGCTCAGTTGGTCAGAGCAGGCGACTCATAATCGCTTGGTCACTGGTTCAAGTCCAGTAGGGGCCACCAGATTTTCTCTGTAAAAACAGATAGATAGACCACTCAAGCAAGAGTGGTTTTTTTATGTCTTTTAGCCAGTGTCCCCTTTTTGTCCCCTGAGAAAATTTTTATGTCTCTGTTGTGCCATTGTTCATACACAAGGAAGATTATTTTTTGACCGAACGAACCAAACGCGAAAAAAATTTTCTGCCAATGAAAATATATTTACTTAACTTAGTCGATTTCAATTTTCTAATAGCCACGAGACCACGCTAGTACTGTGTTTTGCAATTTCCTTCGGCTTATCTTCGTGATCTTACTTCTTACGTAAAATAGAAATATTCCATTACTATCATTGAATTAACCTTTCTGCTGTGCTCCTTCCTAGATCTACAAACTGAAATTTCCTAAAAATCTTTTCAATCATTTCAGTTTGTGATTTCTCCCACTCCGCCAGTGCTGGCGCGGTTTGGCAGTTTGCCTTGTAGGATTTTAAAACTGAAAAATTTTTTTGATCCAAAACGTGCAGGCGGGTGCGGTGTAGTGCCGTTTTCGCCAGACTGGCATACCGCCGATATTATCGCAGAGATACGCAAGAAGAATAAAACGCTGGCATCATTATCCAGAGAGCACGGTTTAAGTTCTTCAACATTAGCAAATGCTTTAACGCGTCCTTGGCCTAAAGGGGAATGGTTGATTGCTCAGGAAATTGGTGTCACCCCTGCTGAGATATGGCCCAGTCGGTATTTTGACGAAAATAAGCAACCTATCAAACGAATCATCCGAAATGATTTACCAAACAATTCTGATATCACATAAGTTATTTCTATATCCGAAAAAGTAACGACAACTTTTAAATCACTAAGCTAATATAACACGCTGAATTATCAGTTTTTTATTACACTTATTGCCCATTCTTTTAATATCAGAATTGTATTCATAGCTCTATGAAGATGTAAAACAGCCCGCATATTTTGCGGGCGAGATAATTAATCAATAATGTGTTTCAGACCATCAGAACACGAACCCGTAGTGTTGATTGATACCGCATTATTAACCTAGTACGCGCATTATTAACCTGGTACGTATTAGTTTGATTGATAACAGTGCTGTGTGCATCTGGTTGCAGTTTATCAGGATATAAAAAAGGCCACGTATTAACGCAGCCTGTTAATTAATGGTGATTTTCATTCAATGGACAAAGTTAACTGATGTCCGATAGCCGATGCGACCTTACCCACCGTATCAATTTTAGTTGAGTGCCGTAAATCAAAGATACGGGTCACTTCCTGCTTTTTCACCCCCATACGGTTGGCTAATTCAATTTGCGTTAATTTGGAATCAAGAAACGCATTGAGCATAAGCACCTTAGAGGCCACGCTTAAGGGCACATCAACATAATCCTGCCCTACGGGGCCAGGAAGCGGGATCTTTTCATTATCTTCGAAGTAAAATTCAAAGGCGGTTATTAGCGCATCGAGTGCCATCTCTAGCGCCTCTTCCCGTGTATCCCCCTGGGTTAAAGCTTCGGGGATATCCGGGAACGAGACGAAATAACCGCCCTCTTCTACTGGCTCTAGTGTGACTGGATATCGCATATTTTTAATGGTGAACCTGTGCGAGAACCCGCCCCTTGCGAGGCGGGTTTTTATCACAATCCTAATTGCTTAATGATTGCTTTCCTCAGCGGCTCTTTGATCTCTTGGCTAGGGTGTCTCGGCATAATGCTTCGTTTCCCCTGATATCTCAGTTTCAGATGGTTTGTCCCATTTGAAACTTCGACGCCTTGAGCTTCCAGCCACCGTCTAAACTCGCTTTGCTTCACCACTCCTCCATTCTGTTGAACATACAAACACAGTAAACATTTATGATTACCGCGTCAACACTTTTGTTTACCATATAGAAAAGGTAAAAATAAACCTTACCGAAGAGAGGCCAATCAATCTAGCCAATCACAGGAGAATACTTCTGTTTCAGCTCATCCGATTTATAGGCCGTGTTCCTGATGGCGCTGGCGTTCTCCGGTGTACCTGTATTATGGTGTGTATGGCTGGCTGTCAGTTCAGCCAACTCTTTAACCATCTCCAGCGTCTCTAACATCAATTGCATAACGTTGATTTGCTGGCTGCCCACCCAAACCACGGGCGCGACGATTTCTTGCCTAGCTCGAGCGATGCTCTGCTTAAGCAGACCAATCTTCTCTATCAGCTTTTGCCCGACTTCAACATTGGCCTCTTTCCCCACACTGGCAACGAAATTTGATGATGTCACCATACTATAGTCACCGTCTGCGATTTGCTGGACAGCACCCGCTAATAGCGTAGACGTGCCCAAAACCGTGGTTTTATCCGTGGCCTGTATCGTGGTTTCCCGTGCGACTACGGTACGCATTTCCGTGTCTGCCCTGACTTCACGGTGCATAGACGATTCATCAATAGTTTGGTCAGTCTGACGAATCCAGTGCCCTTCCTGAGTCACCCTCTGCGAGACTTCCGCCCGCTGTTGCTGCAATTGTTCGCCCGGCTTGATATCGGGCAAAGTATTGCCCTGGCTTAATGTCTGCCGGATAAAGGGCTTGTCCGGTCGGCCTCCTTCGAATGCAATTTCTACAATCGTTCCGACTGGCGGATATTGGAACATACCCGATTCACTGCCCGCCATCGGCAAAGGCAGCGGTACAGCGTGGTAAACAGGAGCGGCAGCATCGTTACCGTCACCAGCCAATAATTGCACATCAACCGCATAGCGTGGCCGGAATGGATCGGAAATATCACCGCTAGCCGTGCTTTCGGTGTGTGCCTCAATGCGGGCAAATTTGGGTAAATGCAGCCCTGCCGATAATTCGGGGTAGGCGGCATCAATCTGACTCTGCATTGGCGTTCTGGTCTGCGACTGACCGGTCAGTTTGTTGGCGGCTTCCCATGTAATGACCATGTTTGCATTGCTCAGATTGACTTTGTTCAGCCGGTACTGGTTGATCACCACGCCAGGGCGCAACGATGGGATCATGGGAATGGTCATCGCATTGCCTGCGGACTGACGCTGGCTAAATTCATTGGGGATCTCTACCGGTTTCCCCGCAAACATCGAATGCGCCCCGCTGCCCACATAAACCGAACCATCCGGCAATTGATGCCAGAGATAATCCTCAATCGAAAAAACCTGCCCAAGATTAGCCAGCAACTGATAGCCGGTACCATGATGGGTAAAATGCGGGATGGGTGTCTCCGTATAAGGGGCATCCGGCAATGTGAAGGTGAGTCCGCTGTACTCCTGCAACCAGTCCGCAATCTGGCTCAGTGTTGGATGCTGAAATGAACACGGCCATAATCGATCAAACACACCGACCAGCTCACGCACAAACAAACGCTGATAACCGTTTTGGGCTGGCTGTGAGCGTGCCACATAGCCCGTAAACCAGCGTAATACCAAATCCGTGTAACCCACGTCCAGCCGCACCAGTTTTCCGGTGTAATCGGATGTCGTTTCCGCCGTGATAAAGCCACGTCCACAGGATGCCAGTTCCAGCATAATATTGGCGTCAACCAGGTGAATTTCATCACCGGAAAGATAGAACCGGTTAATCGGTGTCATTATTTAGCCGGTCCTATTTTGTCATTAATCGGTTTCAATACTTTGCTTTCAAACCAGCTTAATTTTTCCGGCGCTTCCTTGGCGGTAGCACTTCTTTGCGTTGCCTGTGTCTGTTGCTTAGTCTGTACCTTGTCGGCAACGCGGGCGTCTCGTTTTTCAGCAACGGATAAATGTTCACGCAAAGTAAATGTCACCTGCCATGCCTGTTTACCGTCGATTTTGTTGGCATCAATGGTATGGGTGAATGTCCCGATACGAAAATTGATGGCCTGCGCGGTGAGGTTAGCGACACGGTAGCGTTTCAGATTTCCCTTATCTTTGGCCTCCGCCAGTGCAAACAGGCGTGACAGCGTTTTTTGTTCAGTAAACGGAATGATCCCCGTAACACGTAACTCCTTGGGCTTAATGCCTTGCTCCGCTACGGCGGTACTGGATGACTGGCCGCTTTGGTCTGTGTCCTGAAACATCACCGATGGGGTTACGGTCAGACTTTTTAATGGGATGGCCTCGCCATCAAGGGCCAGTCTATCCAATTTCCAAACAACTAAAGTATCTCCTTTTTTAAGTTGCCTTAAAGCCCGCTTTAAACCGGGTCTGTTAGTTGTTTTTCCACTTAATTTATCCTCAAAAATTTGTTCGCAGTTTATACTCATCAACGCATTTTTTTGTAAATCGCTATTTTGGTCATTTGTTGACACTCGGATATAACCGATCTTTGACATGTAAATTCCGTCGCCGCGCATAGAATAAATTGTATTTATCAAAATTAGCTCTATATGTGAGTGTGCGGAAAACCTCACGCTGACTTACAGTGTTTCCATCTGTATAGGTCGCTCAAGCGGCCTTTTTTAGATCAATTAACGTTCAAAATGAGTGTTTGTAGGAATGTAGAAAGAAATGAGTAAAATTCAGTCAATTATTGACTATAAAAGGGGCTAAATAAACCACATGTTTTGATAAAAAGCGCGGTGTAGAAATTTTATCAATTTAAATGACGCGCTTTTTCAATTTATGCGGCTCGCTACACTGGAATTAGACGAACTCGACCGATTGATTGCACATCATATAAAACTGATGGCACAGGAAAATAAGCATCAAGAAAAGCTGGCCGAAATTAGGGCGCAAGAAAAATCAGGCGGTGATTATATCCCATCCAGTGAGGATGAACCCAAGAAAAAGAAACGCTATCGTAAAAATGATATTTCGACACTGACTAAAGAAGATTTTCAGCAGTTTGTCGATAAGACGCTTTTCGGCTATCAAAAACATTTGCGCAATAATCTGGCAAAACAGATCAGAAATATCCTCAAAAGTCGGCAAATCGGTGCAACCTGGTATTTCGCCTTTGAGGCATTCGAAAATGCCGTGTTAACCGGCGCTCCTCAAATATTCTTATCAGCCTCAAAACCACAGGCAGAAGTTTTCCGCTCGTATATCGTCAATATCGCCGAACACTTCTTCGGTGTGACGCTGACCGGCAATCCTATTCGACTCAGCAACGGCGCCGAACTGCGTTTTTTGTCAACCAATAAAAACACGGCACAATCCTATTCCGGCCATTTGTATTGTGACGAATATTTTTGGGTACCTGATTTTAAACGCCTCAATGAAGTGGCGTCGGCAATGGCGACACATGATAAATGGCGCACCACGTACTTTTCAACCCCCAGCGCCAAAACCCATCCCGCCTACCCGTTCTGGATAGGTGATGAATGGCGCGGCAATGATCCAAAACGCAAACATGTTGAATTCCCCTCATTTGATGAATTGCGTGATGGTGGCCGTGATTGCCCGGATGGTCAATGGCGTTACGTCATTACGCTGGAAGATGCCATTAAGGGTGGATTCAACCTGGCATCCATTGAAAAACTGCGGAACCGCTATAACCCAGACACATTTAACATGTTGTACCTGTCCGACAGCAATTGCAATATGTTCGGCACGAATATCACGTATCCGCTTTAAACGGATGTACCACCATTGATCTGACATCATGCGCAGCAATCCCGCACATAGTTGGTCTTCTGTGGGTTTAATTCGACCTTTTGCAAATTGCTGCCAATATGGGGCTATCGTTCCCGCTTGCTGTGTCAATTTAGCCAAACGGGTATAGACGTGAATTAATCTACGGTAAGCATCCTGCTCATTCTGTAGGGCCTGTTCAACATATTGGTCGTAACTCTTCAGCCATAAACCGCGCAACCTCATGCGCAAACTGTTTTATTTCTTTACGTCCTAATGTTGGCAATTGTTCCAGTGATTCGATAAACGGGAACGGCATAACACCAGATACAATATGCTGGAACTCGTATTGTTCATTGACCAATTTTAACCGTGGTAATACGTTCTCGCAGAACTGACGTAAAAACGCATTAGCCCGGCGGCGACCAGATTGATTGAAAATGTTGGCGTAGCGTGTTGCAAGGTAGATAGCCAGTGAATGCGGCATATTCTCAAGATATTGATGCCGCCATGCATAATCGTTGGGGTTCGCTTCCCACATAATACGTTCAGCCAGCGTTGCATCATTCGGCAACCCTAGCTGAAATTCTATACTCTGGCGATACATTGAACGCAGTGCATCGCCGTTATTTTCTTCTTTTCTTACAATATTCATGTTACAGACAATTAACGGGAATTAATTAAAATGAAAGCAAAACAAATTCTTCCGCTCTCTGCGGATAAAAATTTTTATTAATTACCGTTACATTTGTTATTTTTCCTGAAATCAATCTTCCTATGAAATTTCCATTATCATCAATTTTATTCAATGCAAGAAAATCACCTGTTTTATATTCTTGATCATTTACTCTAAATTTTGATTTTTTCTTTCCGTTATCAATGGCTATAAAAAAACTATTTTTTAATGATGAGTTTTGTTTTTCACTTTCATGATTATTCACCCTCACGAAAGAAAAAATTCGGTGATAGCGATGTAAGTTCATATCTGATATTTCCATATGAATAATCACAGCTAACATCATCTCTTATGACAGAATTAACGATAAAGGTTTTAACCCTAACGCCTTTATATTCACGTAAAATAACAATATCGTTTTCCTCAATTACAGGCATAAATACCGATACATCAATGCAAAGCTGACTATCTGACACAATGCAATCAAAATTTTTAGTTGTTAGATCATGATATCTAGTCATCCCATACACTCCGATAATGTTTCTGTTCCATCTCGAAAACTTCCTGACAGGAAACACAACGGGTAACACCCATGACTTTCATCCGTCGCTCTGATGAGATTAATTCCCCACAATCTTCACATTCAAACGTAGAAACACTCACAGGGCGGTTTATATGCCTTAATATTTTGCGTTCCAGTGTTTCCTCTGCATGTTGACAAGCTTGGTCGATAACATCAGATATAGTGCCACTCCTGGGCCTGACGCTCGACGTTCTCAGATTCACTTTGCAAAAGCGCTGCACTGGCCGCATGATCCATTTTATTTTTCAAAACATGAACGGACAGTTTTGCTAAACGGAATGAAAATAAATCTGCATAATGTTTACGTTCATCCTCCCGCACCTTTTTTATTAACTGCTCAATACCTGTAGCTTTCATTTATTAATTTCCTTGTTTTTGGTAATAAAAATCCCTGACGTGTTAGCGCCATTAAAATTAGAACGATAGTTATTTTTATTTAGTTCGGCAACGATAAATTATTGGGTAATAATACACTCGTTGCCTTGATAATATTTATTGCTCGTATCAGACTAATCATTTTTTCACGAGTTAATTCATTCAATGCCAGTTCATGCCTATTGGTTGGCATACGTGCTATGTAGAAAATGGCAGCTAACACGCGTTTATTATCCACATAGTTTTCGCTACGTTTATCTCTCATCTCATTAATAAAGACACTTAACTCTTTATTATCAGATTTGAAATATTGTGCCCTGACTTGAGCAACTTTATTTAATCCATTAACCCGCGTTTCAAAAGATATTGAGAATGCACGTTGTTCGCTTGATTCAAATTGATATTCCGTGTTCATATAAACCTCATCGAATCAGGAACAGAATAAAATAAGCAAAAGCACATAGAACGATTGGATAGATAAACCTATCTTTTTGGGGTTTAAATGATTCACCAGTCAATTTATATTGGTGTTCTTGTTGCTTTAATGCGTTCATGCTGACCTCACACTAACAATGCTCCAATACCTGCAACAACATCAACCACCGAACTAGACGCAGGCATTAGAATGCAATCTTGATGAAATGGTAATACCCACTAAAGTTAATAATCTGATCGCATTATTAACCGTCCTCTTAAACTCAGCCACACGGGTATGATTGAAATGACCTCCCGAAACAACAGCACTTGCCAGTTTTCCCACTTCTGCCGTTACACCTAACAAATAATTCGACATGTTGGAATCACAAATCTCATTCACCGGTACCGATGGCTGACACCGCAACTGCTCCAGTAATCCATCCAAAATAGATGCGTCTTGCGTTACATCGGTTAACTTCATTAAGTCAACACAAGTCAGTATGTGAGGCTGTTCAGGATTTAGCTTGTTACGCAGCATTTGCGGATTCATTCGGATAGCTCCCGAAATTTGAGCTAAGTTGCCCCTATGAACGTTGGCAAATGCCTGGCAAGCATGATCAAAGTGTGTTTGTTTGGAAACTTGATAATCAAACATTGCTGTTTTTCTCCAAAAGCGAAGAATTATTACGCTTCAAGCGAAATATCGTAGCCGCTGAGAGCTTGGATAGTGAGTGCAGCCATGTTGACTTCAACAAGCCCCTTTTTCTGCTGTCCCTTGGGCTTGATTGGCAGTTTGCCATATCCAATCAAACGACGAGCAGTACCGATAGGTGTTCCAGTTCTACGGCAATACTCTGCCAATGGAAGGAAGGGTTCCGGGATAGTAATTGTAATGTTAGGGCGCATAAGGCAAAATCCTCTTGTTAAATATTTTGCAATATTAATAAATATTGCTTATTTCTATAAATACAGGATTAGATTATCTCGCATTTTAAGAACACCCAACAAATGAGTTGCATATTGCGAGATTAAACATGTGAACGATATGGCTAAATTCAACATTGATATGACTGGAGATAGTGCTCCCGTCTTAGACCGAATCATTGAAGCGTATGGATTTACAACAAAGCTGATGCTAGCAGATCATTTTGATATGGCGTCAAGTAGTCTATCCAGCCGGTACAAAAGAGGAGGATTTCCTGCTGATTTAGTTGTTAAATGTATGGCCGAAACAGATGTAAGGCTGGAATGGTTAGCAACTGGACAGGGTAAAAAATATGATGACGATGAATTAGGCATCATGAAGTTATCAAGCCACAAACTAATAGATAGGCAATTGCATCAGTCTGGCTATGTCATGTTTGATGAGCAGATGTTTACCTCTGGCATTCCTCTGCCTTCTGACCCTATTTGTGTCATAGATAACAAAACCCGCTACATTATTGACCGCAAATTTGCCGATGTTTATGACGGTGAATGGCTAGTTAAGATTGAGGGAAAAATCAGTATTCGCGAATTAACTCGAATTCCGGTTAAACGTGTCCGTGTTTCTGGCGTGGGTATGGCTTTTGACTGCGATCTAAATGACATAACAGTCATTGGCCGTGTTGTCACAACAATAAAAAATCACATCTAAGGAATAGTAATGAAAAAATTACTTATGGATTAACTATTTTTTCAGTTTCTACATTTGCTAAGTCAGAAAATTGCCAGAAAACAAAAATCTCATTTCACCAATCAAGGAATCACAAGATAGTATGAGTAAAGCATATCAAAAGCTAGTAGAAGATTGTGGAAAATAAGACAATATCAATAAATTAACAAATTCAGGTAAAACTAATTCGTAGTCATGACTTGTATTCTAATTAATTGGAATTTTACTCATGCCAGTCAAAAAACTACCATCAGGTCAATGGGTATCTGATTTTTATATTGAAAACCGTTCCGAAGGCAAACGAGGTAAAAGAGTTCGTAAAAAGTTCGCAACTAAAGGCGAAGCGTTGGCCTATGAGCGTTATGAACTTGATAAACTAGGTGGCAAACCGTGGGTAGAAACTAATACTAAAGATACCCGTAAATTACGTGACTTGGTTGAAGCCTGGTATAAAGCGCATGGAATTACGTTAAGCGATGGCTCAAAGCGCCATACCACTATGCTCTGGGCGTGTGGGTGATCCACTTGCCATTGAGTTCACTGCGCAACTATTTTCTAAGTACAGAGAACAAAGGCTATCCGGCAAACTCTCCAGAACTAAGCGAGTGGAAAAAGTTTCCACTGGT
Source organism: Photorhabdus hainanensis (assembly GCF_018448965.1). NCBI lineage: Bacteria > Pseudomonadati > Pseudomonadota > Gammaproteobacteria > Enterobacterales > Morganellaceae > Photorhabdus > Photorhabdus hainanensis. Next base: position 103,033 of record NZ_RCWD01000013.1, read on the forward strand.
ACAGTCAACCTTGAACTATCCTATTTTCGGGCTGTTTTTAATGAACTAAAGCGATTAGGTGAATGGGAAAGAGCTAACCCTATTGAAAATGTTCGAGCATTCAGAACTGATGAATCCGAAATGGCGTTTTTAACCCATGAACAAATTGATACCTTATTCAAAGCCTGTGAAGAAAGTAGCTCTCAAGATTTATCTCTGATAGTCAAGATAGCGTTATCAACTGGCGCAAGATGGTCAGAAGCCGAAACCCTAACACGCTCACAAGTAACCCAAAATAAAATCACATTCGTGAAAACCAAAGGTAAACGCAATCGTACCGTACCCATTAGTCAGGATTTATACAATGAGATTCCCAAGAAGAGAGGAAAGCTATTTACACCTTGCTATTACGCATTCAGGTCAGCAATAAACAGAGCTAAGATTGAATTACCTGACGGCCAATTATCTCACGTTCTCAGACACACATTCTCATCACATTTTATGATGAATGGTGGCAATATTTTAGTACTACAAAGAATACTAGGTCATACAGATATAAAAATGACAATGAGATATGCTCACTTTTCACCTGATCACCTTGATGATGCACTGAAACTCAACCCCCTGGCAAAAAGTGTCGCACGAAAAAATAAATATTGTATAATTTTGAGCTTTATTTACACCTAAAGCATTGTTTTTATTGTTAACTTATTGTTTTTACAGTCCCTATCACAGTTCTCATAATCGCTTGGTCACTGGTTCAAGTCCAGTAGGGGCCACCAGATTTTTTCTGTGAAAACAGATAGATAGACCACTCAAGCCAGAGTGGTTTTTTTATGTCTTTTAGCCAGTGCCCCCTTTTTGTCCCCTGAGAAAATTTTTATGTCTCTGTTGTGCCATTGTTCATACACAAGGAAGATTATTTTTTGACCGAGCGAACCAAACGCGAAAAAAATTTTCTGCCAATGAAAATATATTTACTTAACTTAGTCGATTTCAATTTTCTAATAGCCACGAGACCGCGCTAGTACTGTGTTTTGCAATTTCCTTCGGCTTATCTTCGTAATCTTACTTCTTACGTAAAATAGAAATATTCCATTACTATCATTGAATTAACCTTTCTGCTGTGCTCCTTCCTAGATCTACAAACTGAAATTTCCTAAAAATCTTTTCAATCATTTCAGTTTGTGATTTCTCCCACTCCGCCAGTGCTGGCGCGGTTTGGCAGTTTGCCTTGTAGGATTTTAAAACTGAAAAATTTTTTTGATCCAAAACGTGCAGGCGGGTGCGGTGTAGTGCCGTTTTCGCCAGACTGGCATACCGCCGATATTATCGCAGCGATACGCAAGAAGAATAAAACGCTGGCATCATTATCCAGAGAGCACGGCTTAAGTTCTTCAACATTAGCAAATGCTTTAACGCGCCCCTGGCCTAAGGGGGAATGGTTGATTGCTCAGGAAATTGGTGTTACACCTGCTAAACGAACCGTCCGAAATGATTTACCAAACAATTCTGATATCACATAAGTTATTTCTATATCCGAAAAAGTAACGACAACTTTTAAATCACTAAGCTAATATAACACGCTAAATTATCAGTTTTTTATTACACTTATTGCCCATTCTTTTAATATCAGAATTGTATTCATAGCTCTATGAAGATGTAAAACAGCCCGCATATTTTGCGGGCGAGATAATTAATCAATAATGTGTTTCAAACTATCAGAACACGAACCCGTAGCGTTGATTGATACCGCATTTAAAAAGGCGTCCCAATGTGATTATGTGTATGACTCGCGGTAAACTACACTAATCTGTTGGCTATCCTCCCATACTACCGAAGCAATAACCGCTTGAACACGGGTTCAAGTCCAGTCGGGATTACCAAATTTAAGCTTTTAGATTAGTATATTGGGCCACTTAAACAAGAGTGGCTTGCTTGAGCAAAAGCGGTAAATGTTAAAGGCCACCGGGAGGTTACCCCGATGGCCTTAGCTACGTTTCCGTTATCTATTTCAGAAATGCACGGATCAGCTCTAAAAGCGCGATTAGCGCTTTGAGAACGATGATAGCAGTGTCAATAAATGCTTTCACCCGTTTGCTCCCGCCAGGAGCACGACTTAACCAGCCATTGCCTTTACGCTGCCTGTCCGGCTGGCCCTCATCTGTGTTAGCAGGAGAATATCGCGCTCTGACCGAGGCACTGAATCAGCACCACCTGTACTCAGCCAGGACTTACGAAAACTTGCGTCAGAGATACACAGGTCAGAACACTACCCCAAACTAACAGCCGTTGATTATAGGTTTATTTTCAAATGATTCAATCAATTAAAATGATGAGTAGATAAAAATAAAAAACCAACTGGTGAGGTTGGTTTTTTACTTTTACCCTTGGATAGGGCGGTTTGTCTTTGCGCTATACGAGATTGGTAGCCTCGGTTCCAGCGCGACATTCTCCTGCTAACACAATCAGTCTACACCTTAAAAAAGGTGTTATCAACCTATGCCATAGCGTAAAAAACCTCACATAAATGGAATGATATTCACCCAATCACAGGAGAATACTTCTGTTGCAGCTCATCCGATTTATAGGCCGTGTTCCTTATCGCGCTGGCGTTCTCCGGCGTACCTGTGTTGTGGTGCGTATGGGCGGCAATCTGTTCCGCCAGTGCTTTAACCACATCCAACGTCTCTAACATCAAAGTTATGACATTGATTTGCTGGCTGCCCACCCAAACCACAGGTGTATAAGGCTCAAGAACTGAAATTTATTAGAAATTTTTCAGTTGGAGATTTCTATCGCGCCATCAATGCTGGCGCGATCTAATCAAGCTACTCCGTAAAAAAGGGGCCATAGATTTTATTTCTAACCGTCAGTGACAACAAAACAGCAACAAAGGTTTTAGCAGCCCCACTCTTCAACTAAGAAAACAAAGCTACTTGCTATGGCTTCTGCGCGATAACGCTATAAACCGACACATAGTTTTTCACCAAGGCAATCGATAAATTTTCAGTTACTATACGCAGCTCTTCGAAGGCACCACTAACACCTTCAGGAAAACTTCGTTCGATATTAGACTTAATATCTAGCAGCCAATGCACAACATCAATATTAGATGGCAACACCCTCATGTCTTTAATAATAAAGCCACTTTCTTCCAACACTTGTCTGAAATAAGCGGGCGTTTTGCGATTACCACAAGCTAGACGATCAATGGTGTCAGAAATGCCCGATTGATAGCTATTCAAAGTCATATTATAGAGGCTGTCAGAAACCACCACCTGACCACCCGTGCTCATGCGTTTAAACAATGCACACATAGCTTTCTCATACAATGAGTTAGGGAAATGTGTAATAGCACCGCGGATAATCGCCAGATCATAAGACTCCTGTGAGTCAGGTAAGCAATCAATATCCTGTGCATTACACAGATACAAATTGATACGCTCAGAAAGTCCATGTTGTGCATGAAATTTGGCACAATACTGCAACTGCTGTTCGCTAATATTTACGCCATCCAAACGTTTACATTCAGGAAAACGCTCAGCCAGATATTTCAAGATATAACCCCAGCCACAACCGAGATCCAAGATACGCCGAATTGGTGGTCTTTCGACCTTTGTTTCCAAACCAGCCAATAGCAACTGACGCTCAAAATAACGGATACCTGACTCATCCAATGAAATTGGTGGCTTTGAAGCCGGATCATCGTAAACACCAAACTGGAATAACAGCGTATCACCAATCACCTTACGCCAATATTCTGGATCCTCGCAATAAGTTTGTACCACCTTACTTTCGTAGTCGTTGGTAGTTTCCCCCCGAATGATATGATAGGGCAGGACAGGCTCAACATCAGTGTAAAATACATTATTAAAGCTACTCATGAGCTTTTCCTTATTAAAGGTTTTTAAAACGTCGCACCCTTAATTTGTCAGGATTTGCGGCGTATTGGTAAATTTTAATGAGATATTCATATCTATTTAATTCAATGTCGTAATTACCGATAAATTACATTACTATCAGATCAGTCTTTGCCACTCCTCAATATCTTGATACGAAAGGCCATCAATGATTTTTTTAAACCACACCGTATATACATCAGGAGCATTATTAATTAGCTCCCTCAATTTCAGTGGATTAACCCATTTGTAATCTGACACCTCATCAGGATTAATTATCGGTTCTTTATCAAAACGCCCAATAAAAACATGATCATATTCATACTCAATCAAATCATTAGGCAGTATCGCGTGATAAATAAATGACGAAACCTTTTTCAATGGACAGTCAAAACCCATCTCTTCGCCAAGACGCCGGCGCGCAGCGGCTTCCAGAGCCTCACCAACTCTAGGATGACCACAGCAGCTATTAGTCCAAAGTCCGGCTGAATGATATTTGGTTGCCGCTCGCTTCTGTAGGAGTAAATTTCCTTTATTATCAAAGATAAAGATAGAAAAGGCACGATGTAATATCCCCTTCTGGTGAATATCAGCTTTTCCCGCTGAACCAATGGGATTGTCATATTTATCAACAAGAACAAGTATTTCATCCATTATTAATAGCCTTTGTGTGTATTGAATAACATAGAATCACAAACTTTAATTAACAATAAAACATAATCCATATTCTGCAAGTGCCAAATTAACTTTATAAGAATAAGAAATTCATCATAAAAATATGACATACATCATAAAATAAAAATATCTCATCCATTCCATTTTGATATTAATGAAAAAAACAGATTAATATAATAATTATTAATACTTTAATTAAATGGATTTAAAAAATAATATATTCAATATTAATCATTTACCATCAATACTCACCTGCTAAATTTGTTACAGCTCATGACCTCCGGTATCACACTAAAGTCATAGCCGTTTCTCTCATTTTTTAGAGGTGTTTTTACAACAGAAAACATCACAGAAAACTCAACGAATAATAAACAAACAAGAAAAAATCCCCTCAATAACTAAACATTCATTAAACAACTGTTGATTTTTTATCTTAAAAAAACAAAAATAAACATCCGTTGAAGTTTTGTTTAATACCAGAGGAGTATACTCAGGACTTACAATTCATCTTTCCTCCCCGTAATTTTTAGAACTAGATAAAGCAATGGAATATATGTATCAACCTGCCAGTTCAGGAATCCGACTGTTCACAGATTTAGTCGGAAAAAAAATCAGCCCGAGCCCCCATTGGTATTCTGCACAGAATCGCACTAAATTTGCTTTACGCAGCGCCCTGATGCCAATAGCGACGTTAAAACTATTAAACCAGATAGTTAATACACCGTTTTATCTGGATATTTTGAAGAAACAACCTTGTTTACCTTCTAAACTACATCGCCCCTATCTGAGCATTAACTTCAACAGAGGGCAGACATTACGCGCAATAAATGAACATTACCAACTGTTATTTACTGGGCTAAACCAGTCTATTGTTAATAAAATATTTCGTTCCAATGCATATCCATTAGCGGTTATCAATGGTAAGAGTGGAGCTTATACTATTTTTTTAGATTCTATGGACTGTTTTAATAAAGAAGGTGAGCTTACTCTATTTATTGCAACAGAAGATAATAAAACTTTGGCGAGATGTGCTTTCACATTACTCACTATTGCCGGTAAAAAAACACTGTTCATCGGTGGGCTGCAAGGCTCCAAAGGCGATGCAACCCTTGACATTATCCGCGATGCAACGAAAGATTGTTATGGATTATTTCCAAAACGCTTACTGATTGAATCTATTTGCCGCTTTGCTGCCCACTTTAAATGTCAGCAAATTCTGGCAGCCAGCAACGATACCCACATCTATAAAAGCCTACGCTATTGGCATAAAAAGAAAGATAAATTAGTCGCTGATTACGATTCTTTCTGGGAATCATTAGGTGGAACAAAGGAAAAAAATAAAGATTTCCATCTACCATTATCTATTGAAAGAAAACCTCTTGAAGATATAGCCAGTAAAAAGCGGGCGGAATATCGTCGCCGTTATCAATTACTAGATGAACTGGACAATGGCATGCTGCATTCCCTACTTTCAAATTAAATCAGATATCAGGCCGCTCCCTTTCACAGGACGGCCTAATTTTGCGATGACTCTTACCTCGGTTTAACCATCTGCCATTCAAGATGCATTTTAACCGCAGGCCATTCACAACTGATAATACTGTAAACACAAGTATCCCTGATACTGCCATCTTTAGATACAGCATGACTACGCAAAATCCCATCAAGTTTTGCGCCCAGTCGCTCTATCGCCTTCCGACTCTGATGATTAAAAAAATGAGTGCGAAACTCCACTGCGATACATCCCAGTTCTTCAAAAGCGTATTTCAATAAGAGATATTTTGCTTCCGTATTAATATGTGTCCGCTGAACAGAACGTGCATACCAGGTATAACCGATTTCCAACCGGCGTGCGCCAGAATCAATATTCATATACGTGGTCATTCCAACCGCTTTGCCTGTTCGATGATCAACAATAGCAAAAGGCAGCATAGTACCTTTTTCATGTAGCAATAAATGGCGTTCAATCTCGTTACCTAGCTCAGCTGGCGAAGGGACACTGGTGTACCACAATTTATGCAATTCACCCTCTTCGATTGCCTGTAAAAACTCATCATGCCGTTGGTGTGTCAGAGGTTCTAAAGTCACCCCTTTTCCCGCCAAAGTTACCCATTCAATCATCTGTTTTTTCATAATAACCACCGAGTTATAAATTAAATCAGAATAAAGGAGTTCACCCTATTCCGGAGTCAAAACCGGAATTAAGTTAATATATGGAAAATCAATTCCCTATTAAAGCAAAACCCGCACTTTTAATATCTCAAGTGGCTCTCACATTATTCAGAAAAAAATACTAAAACTGGGTAAACAAATCGCCTTGCCAAATCAGTTATATTCTCCTCTGGTAAGAGCATAAAAGCCATGCCACGGATTATCCGGTAAAGTGAGCGACTGAAATCGATTATGGCCCGGCCCATATTATTGTTGAGAAAATTTATCCACAAATTATCAATGCTCGGTAATCTTTAATGACATTACCCCATCGCCGATGTATAACAAACGATTAACAATGCTACAACTTAATACAGGTAAGATATGATAAAAAAAGTCGGTTTAATTGGCTGGCGGGGAATGGTGGGCTCTGTTTTGTTACAACGCATGCTGGAAGAAAACGATTTTCAAGGCATTGCTCCTCACTTTTATAGTACATCGAATGCTGGCTCCTCCGGTCCTACCATTGATGGCATTACTTATCAACTCAAAGACGCCAATGCAATCAACTCATTGACGGACATGGATATAATTATTACCTGTCAAGGCGGCGATTATACTAAGGCAATTTATCCTGCTCTCAAGGCCAGTGGCTGGAAAGGCTATTGGATTGATGCTGCCTCGGCACTACGTATGGATAAAGACTCCTGCATCATTCTCGATCCGGTCAACCGTAGCCAAATTGATTATGAAGTTAGCAAAGGCACCAAACTTTTCGTCGGTGGAAACTGTTCTATTACACTGAGCCTTATGGGACTAGCCGGTCTCATAAAAGCTGATTTAATCGAATGGATGAGCTTGATGACCTACCAATCCGCTTCTGGCGCGGGGGCCAAGTATGTACGTGAACTGATAGCACAAAATTCACACATCAACCAATACTTGAGCACAGACGATCTAGCCGATAAAGGCTCAATATTACCTCTGGTAAAAAAAGTTACCAATCTGATCAGCAGCCCAGAATTACCAACACAAGCTTTCGGTGTGCCTCTAATAGGTAACATTATTCCTTGGATTGACAGCGACCTCGGTGACGGCAATAGTCGTGAAGAATGGAAACCAATAAGCTCCTAGGCCACCAGCCCGGCACTATTAAGGTCAACGGTCTGTGTGTTCGCGTCGGTGTAATTCGCTGTCATAGCGCAGCTATCACCATGAAGCTGAAACGCGATGTCAGCGAAACCGAATTTGTTGAACTAGTGCAAAATGCGCATCCGTGGGTGAGCTATGTGCCCAACAACAAAGAAGAGAGCATAAGCAAACTGACCCCAGCCGCTATCAGCGGTTCTTTGCGTGTAGGTGTCGGCCGCTATAAGAAAATGTCACTTAACGATGAGCCGATTTATTCAGTCCTCACTGTCGGCGATCAACTACTGTGGGGTGCAGCCGAACCGTTGCGCCGTATGTTAAACATTCTGCTCAACCAAGCATAATCAATAGATAAAAATCAGAACGATGAATTAACGTTTGAGCCATTTCATCGTCTGTTTTTTTACTTTCTGTTTGACTACCTGTCTAATGCCCTCCTGATTTACAGCGCGTTCTGTCTCGGCGCGTTGTAGGTCAACCCCAAGAAAAACCCGATTTTAAGCATTTAACTAACCCCATGAAAGAACCTGATTTCATGACCTTCATCACATTCATTTAACATTTTTTTCCCAATTAACCTTATTCCATCTAAATTTGAACCATTACTCATCCGACCACCTGGAGTTTTGTCCCGTGGTTTAGGACACAATAATAATCTGGTTATGATTGACAAACACCCGACGGAGATTGCAATGAGCCATTATCCTCACCTGTTGACCCCTCTAGACCTAGGGTTCACCACACTGAAAAACCGCATTTTGATGGGATCAATGCACACTGGGCTAGAGGAACATCCCGATCGCGCTCAGAGGCTTGCCCGCTTTTACGCTGAACGAGCAGCCGGAGGCGTGGCATTGATTGTCACAGGAGGAATTTCACCAAATAAACAAGGTGTTATAGGAAAAGGCACTGCATTTCTGGTAGATGAAAAAGATCTCATTCACCATAAAATTATTACAGATGCAGTTCATCAGGCTGGTGGAAAAATCGCCATGCAAATCTTACATACCGGCCGTTACAGCTATCAACCACACCTTGTCGCCCCCACAGCTATTCAAGCACCGATTAATCCATTCATGCCCCGTGAAATGACAGAAGAGGACATCCAGCAAACCATTACTGATTTCGCTCACTGCGCACAACTGGCACAGCAAGCCGGCTATGATGGCGTAGAAATTATGGGTTCTGAAGGTTATCTGATTAATCAGTTCCTGACTGCTCGTACCAACCACCGCCAAGATAAATGGGGCGGAAGTTTTGAAAATCGCATGCGCTTTGCCGTGGAGGTTGTTAAAGCTGTCCGCCAAGCAACTGGACGAGAATTTATTCTAATCTACCGGCTTTCAATGCTAGATTTAGTAGAAGAGGGATCTAATTGGCAGGAAATCGAGCAACTCGCTGTTGCCATTGAGCAAGCGGGAGCATCTATTATCAATACCGGTATCGGCTGGCATGAGGCTCGGATTCCAACAATTGCCACTATGGTTCCCCGTGCCGGATTCAGTTGGGTAACGCAAAAGCTGATGGGCAAAGTTTCTATCCCATTGATCACAACAAACAGAATTAATGATCCCAACATTGCAGAGCAAGTGCTAGCACAAGGTTGTGCCGATATGGTTTCTATGGCACGACCTTTTCTGGCCGATGCTGAATTTGTTATGAAGGCCCAACAGGGACGGGCCGATGAGATTAACACTTGTATTGGCTGTAATCAGGCCTGTCTGGATCAGATTTTTGTCGGTGAAATAGCCTCTTGTTTAGTTAATCCTCGCGCCTGCCACGAAACAGAAATGGCCGCCGAACCTGTTACTATGCCTAAAAAATTGGCGGTTGTCGGCGCCGGACCTGCCGGATTGTCATTCGCCGTGACCGCTGCCAGTCGTGGTCATCATGTCACTCTGTTTGAACGTGACGGACAGGTTGGCGGACAATTTAATATTGCCAAACAGATCCCTGGTAAAGAAGAATTTCATGAAACACTGCGTTATTTTCAACGTCAGTTAGCAATCCATCATGTTGATGTACGGTTGAACCAGGCCGCAACAACAGAAGCGCTTTCTGATTTTGATGAGGTGATTATCGCCAGCGGCATTGCGCCTCGCCAACTCACGATCGAAGGTATCCACCACGAAAAGGTACTGAGCTACCTAGATGTATTAAGGGATAAGAAAAATGTCGGTCAACGTGTAGCTATCATTGGCGCAGGCGGCATCGGCTTTGATACCGCAGAATATCTGAGTCAACCAGGAAAAAGCTCTAGCCTTGATAGCATCGCTTTCAGTGAAGAGTGGGGTATTGACTATAATCTGACACATCGTGGTGGTTTATCCCCTCAAGGCCCCAAACCAGAAGCTTCTCCCCGGAAAATTTATTTATTGCAACGTAAGCCGACAAAGGTTGGTGAAGGACTAGGTAAAACAACAGGTTGGATACACAGAACCAATCTACACCTGCGCGGCGTAAAAATGCTAAACAACATGCAATATTTAAAAATAGATGATCAAGGGCTACATATTAGTTGCAATGGGGAACAGAGCTGTCTTGCCGTAGATAACATCATCATTTGTGCAGGGCAAGAGCCACTGAGAGAATTGTATCAACCGTTACAGCAAGCGGGAAAAACTGTGCATCTTATTGGCGGGGCAGATGTTGCTGCCGAATTGGATGCTCGACGGGCTATCGATCAAGGTACTCGGTTGGGCCTTAAAATTTGATGATAAATAATAGCGATCACAGACAAGTCGTAAAAACAAAGTAAATCCTCAAGCCGCGCCATTCCTGGCGCGGACATTTTACTCGTTTTTTAAACCGAAACACTTTAATTACGTTGAGTTAGCTGATCCGATGACAGCCGGTCATCCTCGGCCTGACAAACAGCAGCAGTGAATAATACATCGGTAGAAGAGTTCAGACTCGTTTCCGCGGAATCCTGTAATATACCAATAATAAAACCGACTGCCACAACCTGCATAGCCATCTCATTGGAAATCCCAAACATGCTACACGCTAAAGGAATTAACAATAACGATCCCCCTGCCACACCAGAAGCGCCACAGGCACAAATCGCCGCCACCACACTTAGCAACAAAGCTGTAAGCAGATCAACCGGCATCCCAAGCGTATTGACCGCAGCCAAAGTCAATACCGTAATAGTTACCGCAGCGCCTTCCATATTGATGGTTGCTCCCAACGGGATAGAAACTGAATAAGTATCTTCATGCAAATTCATACGGCGGCACATCGCCATATTTACCGGGATATTTGCCGCCGAACTGCGGGTGAAAAATGCAGTTACGCCACTTTCACGCAGGCAAGCAAATACCAGCGGATAAGGATTACGACGAATTTTCCAGTAAACAATCAATGGATTTACAATAAGTGCCATAACCAACATGCAACCCAGTAATACAACCAGTAATTGGACATATCCCAGTAAAGCCTTAAACCCCGTTTCTGCAATGGTTGAAGACACTAGACCAAAAATACCAATCGGTGCGAGACGAATGACCACTCGAACAATCTGAGTAACCGCCTCAGACATATCATGAATCAGAGATTTAGTTGAATCCGTCGCATGACGCAGTGCGATCCCAAGACCAATAGCCCAAGCAAGAATACCGATATAATTACCGTTCAGTAACGCGTTTACTGGATTAGCGACAATATTAACCAGTAACCCTTTAATCACCTCCATAATGTTTTCAGGCGGAGACATCTGAGCATCATTGACAGCTAGCACCAGTTGTAACGGGAACATAAAGCTACCGACCACGGCAACCAAAGCAGCAAAAAAAGTACCCAAGACATAGAGGATAAGGATCGGACGAATATTGGTTTTCTGGCCTTCTTTATGGTTAGCAATAGAAGACATAACCAGAATCCATACCAATACAGGGGCTACCGCTTTCAAGGCGCCAACGAACAACGTCCCAAGCAAACTGACTGATTTGGCAACCGAAGGCGTCAACCACGCTAACAGTATCCCTGCAATTAAACCTACCAAAATTTGTTTAACCAGGCTCCCTTGTACAAGGTAATACACGAAGCCACGTTTTTGTTTTTCCATAGCTGATCCATTTTATTAACAGTTCTGTTAAGCCTATATTTTTTGTGTTTGTTTCCTCAGTATAGGGAAACCAAGAGTAGTGAAAAGCCGCGATAGTTAAAATATACAACCTCGCCAGCACTTATTAACAATACATTCACATTTGTGTGATCAAAACGGCAATTTACACATTTACAAAACACAATTATTTATTTTTATGTTTAATCATTTCGCAGCAATTTAAGACAAAAAGAAACCATATCTTCCCATTCAAGAAAGATATGGTTATCTGTTAAAAAATAGTTATCTAATTACTGGATCTCTTTAGTTTTATACTTATTTACCCAAACATTAATAATCATTGTTATTATCAAAATACTCGCTACAGCTCCCAGGGAAACCCCCATAGGAATATGATAAAAATCCATTATTAGCATCTTAATACCGATAAATACCAGAATGACTGATAAACCATATTTCAGCATTGTAAATTTCTCTGCCACACCTGCCAGTAAAAAATACATTGCACGTAATCCTAAAATAGCGAAAAGATTAGAGGTCAAAACAATAAAAGGATCTGTCGTCACGGCAAAGATAGCAGGAATACTGTCTACAGCAAAAATAACGTCACTAATTTCAACCAAAATCAGAACCAGGATTAGTGGAGTCGCATATAACAAACCTTTTTCTTCCACAAAGAAACGTTCTCCGTGAAGATTATCAGTGATGCGAATATGCGCTTTTAGCCAACGGACAAAAGGTTTATCGCCTATCGGGGAGTCATTCTCTTTCGCCAACGCCATCTTAACGCCGGTAACCAGCAAAAAGATACCGAACAGATAGAGTATCCAGCTAAATTGAGAAACCAACCAGCTCCCTGCAAAGATCATCACGGTACGCAACACAATTGCGCCTAAGACACCGTAAATGAGTACCCGACGTTGCAAATTTGCCGGAATAGCAAAATAGCTAAATAACATTAGCCAAACAAACACATTATCAACAGCAAGTGCTTTCTCAAGTAAATACCCGGTAAGGAAAGCCATTGTCTGACTATTGGCAACAGCTTCCCCTGCGGTTTCTCTGCAATACCACCATAATCCTAATGCAAATAAGAGCGATAAACTTATCCAGATCACACTCCAGACAGCAGCTTGACGAAATGACATTGCCTGCTCTTTCTTACGCCCCTGTAGAGATAGATCCAGCAACAACATAATTGTAATTAAGACAGCAAAACTTCCCCATAAAAAAGGGCTACCCACAGAGTTCATTTTCTTTCTCTCACAAACAAAAACGGCTGAAGTCTCAGAAGACGCCAGCCGCTGCTATATTTCTTCCCCACATCGTGGAGATGGATGTATTGCAAGCAACCCTCGCCTTCTGGCAAGGTCTCACTTACAACACAGAAAATGCACCATCAGGTATAAGTTCAGGGTTGCCCGGCTACCGGATGCTATTGCATCGTAATGACGATAAACCGGCAAGGAAGTTACTCCCCTTTGCTGTGGTGAAAAGTAAATCAAATCGATACAAGAATCAATCTACCACTGAAAAAATAAAAAAATAACAGCAAAAACAGTAGGAACAAACGCAATTCATCCAACCTCATAAACCATTTCCTATCCCATTTTAATGAACGTTCAATTGATCACCAAAATTTTCTGTTTAGTCACCCTTGATTTTGTTACAGTGGCACAGGCTGTGTCATTTGCCTTTTTCAACGGAGTAAAAAGGCATTAAAACCAGCCAAATAACGTAAAACAGGACGTAATTTAATCAGTTTAGCCTCATGCTTTCAGGATGAACGAACAAAGGCATTTTAGGAACACCTGATGGAAATAGTAAAAGAACTTATATATGCACTTTGGTACCAAGATTATGAAACTCTGGCCAATCCATCCCTATTATGGGCCATTTATATCATGCTATTCTTGATCCTCTTCCTTGAAAATGGCCTCCTTCCTGCTGCATTCTTGCCAGGAGATAGCCTGCTTATACTGGTTGGCGTATTAATTGCCAAAGGAGCAATGAGTTTCCCTCTGACGATTGTAATATTAACCGCCGGAGCAAGCTTAGGTTGTTGGGTCGGTTACCTCCAGGGGAAATGGCTAGGAAATACCAAGATAGTACAAGGCTGGCTCTCTCACCTTCCAGCCTACTACCACCAAAGAGCTTACAGCCTTTTTCACCGCCACGGCCTATCTGCTTTACTTCTTGGCCGCTTCCTCGCATTTGTCAGAACGCTTCTCCCAACACTTGCAGGATTGACAGGTCTACAAAACAGCCGTTTCCAGTTTTTTAACTGGCTCAGCGGCTTCCTGTGGGTCATTATCCTTACCTCTTTGGGTTATGCGCTTGGTAAGACCCCCATTTTTCGTCAGTATGAAGACTTGGTAATGAATTTCCTGATATTACTGCCACTTGCTTTACTCATTATTGGTTTTAGCGGCAGTTTGTTAGTTGTGTGGCGTAAAAAAACCTGCCAATCCCCTCAAAAAAAGTAATTAATTCCAATAAAGCCTAATATCCCTCCCTGCTGTAGATAGAAGTATTGTTTGCAGCAGAATAGTGAAATAACTCTAATGTTTTTCATTCACCTTTCAAAATATAAGCTATATTTAAGGATAGTCTTTTCCGGCATCAGGAAAAGCGACTAAATAAGTCAAATATACACACCTTAAATGAGGAGTAATCTACATGTCACAGATGAAAAATACTGAAGATCTACGCATTGAACTAAAATCACTTGCAGAAACACTGGAAGAAGTGATCAAAAGCTCTGGTGATAAATCCAAAGTTGAGTTGGAAGAACTTCGCAACAAAGTAGAGGAAGTCATCAAAGATACTCGTTTTAAACTCGGTAATGCCAGCGATATGGTTGTTAAGAAAACAAAAGATATGGCGGGCCGTGCCGATCTCTACGTTCATGATAAGCCGTGGACAAGCATCGGTATAGGTACTGCGGTTGGTGCCATATTAGGTGTATTATTAGCTAAACGCTAATATGAGTAACTCATCCAAATCTCAAGGCCCCGGTAAAGGGGTCCTTGATATTCTCCAACGTATTGCTACTGTTGTTGTCGAGATAGTAGAAACGCGTTTACAACTCATCGTTGTAGAGTTGGAAAAAGAAAAAGCCACTTTGATACAGCTGATAGTCATAGCCAGCCTGACATTACTATTCACCGCTTTCGGCCTCATGTGTTTACTTGTTATGATTTTTTGGGCTGTCGATCCCAACTGGCGTTTTACTGTATTAGCAAGCACCACTGGCACACTACTCGTTCTGGCGCTCATTGGCCTTATATGGACCATAAGGAAAGCGAGAAGTTCAACATTACTTAGCGCTACTCGCGAGCAACTCAAGATCGACCGAGCAATGCTGGAGGATTACAGTAATGAGTAAACAACGTCAGGAAAAAAAGCTGAGAAAACAGCAGCTACTCAGAAATATCCAGCTACAACGACTTGAACTTTCCAACAATACACAGCTCTGGAAGAACTTCACTGAACCTTATGACAAAAGCTGGCAAAAGCTTTTGTCATTAAAACCCTATCTGCGACCCGCAATCCACGCTATCTCCTTATATAGTCTTCGTCATCCTGTGAAATTTTATCATTTGTCACGCTATATCATTCGACTATTGAAATGAAAATGGTAATAATTCTTCATAATATCCCTCGTTGATGATCACTCCGGTTGCTTATATTCAAAAACTTTGTATAAAATTGTTAATAATCCTTACTTACAACTAAGTTCATCTCTCTTTAGTATACATTCCATCCGTTAATGATTAACAAATTGTGCTGTTTTCGGTTGGTACAAGCTAATCATCAAACAAGCCATCGTGATTTACCTGTATATCTGGAGTTGTTAATGAAAAAATTTGAAGATAGCGCCCTATTACTGGCTCGCATTTTAATGCCGATTCTGTTTATCGTTGCAGGTTATGGAAAATTAGGTGATTCCTACGCAGACACTCAGCAATATATGAATGCTATGGGCGTCCCTGGCTTTCTATTACCGCTGACGATCTTACTTGAATTGGGTGGTGGTCTGGCCGTTCTATTTGGTTTCTTAACTCGTACCACCGCGTTATTTACCTTTGGTTTCTGTATTTTGACTGCAATACTCTTCCACGGCAATTTTGCTGAAGGCATGAACCAGACTATGTTTCTCAAAAACCTGACCATCGGTGGAGGTTATCTGTTACTGGCTATCACAGGCCCAGGTAAATTCAGTATTGACCGCCTGATGAAGAGAAACTGGTAATATTTTGCTATGGCTGTTCTGAATCTGAGAAATAGCCATTCTCAGGTAAAAAGTGAAACGTTCAAAATCCCTCCTTGCTCAAGGATTTTATCAGCCAATCACCCAATATTAAGCCTAAAGATAAATAGTAATCCGAGAGATCTGAAAGATCTTTCGGATTACTTTAATCAATAGACCAAACTTTTATTGAATTACAGTGATTCTGGTAAAATAATTATTTTATCAAAATAAATAACCATCTCATTTCTCGGCAGGAAATAATTAAATCCATATTAGATAATAAATTAAAATATTAAAAACACCCTTAATAATTTAATATAAATAATATAGCCTAGATTCACATAATAAGTGCAACATCGTTAATCTGGAAGTAAACATATTCGTATCCCCTTAAATAATTCATTCGGTGTTTTCCCACCCCGTGTTTTTCGGAGGCGATTATTTAATCGATTTATCACAAAATTGATTTCCTGCTCAGAGACTTCATTAAAATCGGTGCCCTTTGGAAAGTATTGTCTGATTAATCCATTGATTATATTGATTGTGGTAAATTTAATGGTTTTTACATTTACTGAACCGTATTTAACGTTCTTATTTTCATTAAACTGATATTTAGGTTTTCTGTTTTCTATTTTCTCCTTTTTCTGTATTTGATCTTTTAGGTTTAAAACCAGTGAGGGTGGCAGAACGGCTAACGGTATTAAGATTAACGCCCATCTCTTTAATCATTTTTAATGTTGCTAAACATTCTTGCTTTTCTGGGGTTAATCTAAAAGCCGCTCGGTTTTCTACAATTATAGTCTCTGATTTTTCGTAAACTTATTGCAGTCAGGCAAAATCTTTTATTTAAAGAAATTGGTTTAATGTGGTTAATACGGTTAAATGTTTTGCTAGGATATATTATTGTTATTAGGTTAACACTGTCATCTTTTCACCTTATTTAATCAATTTGAAACCTGTTTTTTCTGATGTTTTCTCTTCCAAGGTCAGCATGACATCGGGCTTTTTACCCGCTTTTAAAAATCCTTAATCACTGCTTTTTACTCTTGATGATTAAAGTTTTTACCTGTTTTTTCGTGGTTAGCCTGGCCTCTCTTCCCGCTTTTAAAACCACACTGACAGATAAAAAAGGCTTTTTTAACAATTGCCCCGTAAATCCTAGCCCAATGCGAGGATTTACGGCGGTTTTTGCTAAATTTGTTAGCTTTCTTGCAGATTTAGTTGATTAATTTGCACAACCTGCTTTTCCTGCACATCATATAAATTATTTCATTAACCATTATCCATTAACGAAAACTTATGATTAGAGTTGCACTTATTGACGACCACGTAGTCGTCCGTTCCGGCTTTGCCCAATTACTCGCGCTTGAAAAGGATATTGAAATCGCCGGGCAATACGCCAATGCCAAAGAAGCTTGGTTGGGTTTACTCAGAAACCCGATTGACGTCGCCGTGATGGATATCGATATGCCCGATGAAAGTGGTTTGCACCTGCTCACCCGGTTACGGCAAAAACAACCTGATTTTCGTACCATTATTCTCAGTATTTATGACACCACGGCATTTGTACAAAGTGCGCTGGATGCCGGCGCCTGCGGCTATCTCACCAAACGATGCGGCCCGGAAGAATTAGTACAGGCAGTACGCTCCGTACATCAAGGCGGTTGCTACTTGTGTGCCGATGCCCTAAAAGCACTGCGTCAGACACCACAAGAGATTAAAGCACTGCAAGTTCTGACGCCCAGAGAACGGGAAATATTTTCTCTACTTATTAATGGCATCAATGTTAAAACTATCGCGGAACAACTCAATCTCAGCCATAAAACAGTTCATGTTCATCGTGCCAATATTCTTAGCAAACTCCAGTGCGATAGCACCATTGATCTGGTTCATTACGCCCTGCAACACCAGATTCTAACGGGGAACTCATGAACAGAAGATCACGATTTGGCCTGTTATCACTCTTTCTGCTGTGTTTCTATTCACTGAGCTGGCTTGCTCTGTGGACCATCAGCTTCTATCTGAATGATAACGGGCAACAAGCGGTTCTGCTTTTGCCGCAAGGGTTACGGCTGGCACTGTTTATCCTACTGGGGAGTCGTTACTTACCCACCTTATTAACCACTGAGATTATTATTCTGCTATGGCTCGGCAGCGAACAACTTATTACTCACAATATCATTCTGTTATCACCCTTTCTCAGCCTAATACCTGCCCTTATCGTGCAACAATTCTGGGGGCGCTATACCCTGTATTGGCAACGGCTCTCAATTCTGCTGGCCGGTGTAGCCGCCAATAGTGTGTTGCAGGCTGTTTGTCTGGGGTTTACGCTGACTGCCGGCGCCAGCCATCTGTTTCTCACCTCGTTAACCGGCGGCGTTTTGTTGTCACCTTTTGTTTATCTGATCTATGAATACCTGCGTCAGCAACATCTGAGAAATATGCTGCAACCGAGCGATCCTGATCCGCAGCTACGCCCTTCCTTGTTGATGTGGTGTTGTCTATTCTGCTTACTCGGGTTAAGCGCCCAGATCTTTATGTCGCCAGAAATTGAGAATCTTTTAATCATTCTCATATTTATCCCCAATGTCTTCATGGCCTACCGTTATGGCTGGCAAGGCGGCGTGCTGGCAGCTCTGTTAGGCAGTCTCATGATCACGTCAGCTCGTCAATTCAGTGGTACTTTTAACGATTTAGGCGAACTGGAAATGTTCCTGACCATTCAGTCCTTATTAGGCATAGGTCTGGGAATAGCAATCAGCCGTCAGCAACAGCTCGCTGAAAATTTGCAACGTTACCGTGAACTGCTAGAACGGGAGTTAACCGCCCGCCGTACCCTGATGAAGAAACTGATTCACACAGAAGAAGACGTTTGTAAAAGCATTGCCCGCGAGTTACATGATGAAATTGGTCAGAATATTACCGCCATTCAAATTCAGGCAACGCTGATAAAACGTACCGCCACCACCCCGGCAACAGAAATGATCGCAGAGCAGATCAATCATCTTGCCCAACAGATTCATCAATCCACGCGTCAATTATTACGCCAATTGCGCCCACCGGTTCTGGAAGAGATGTCTTTAGAAAAAGCACTTCACCATTTGATCCATGAATTTGCGTTTAAAGAACAAAATATTGATTGCCAATTGAATTACCAGCTTCCTCAAAATCCAACGGATGAAACGGTGGTTTTTACCCTCTACCGTCTGGTTCAAGAGTTACTGAACAATATCAGCAAGCATGCTCAAGCGACTCGAATCGCTATCATCCTGCGGCAGCACCGGGATGTGATTGAACTCAGAATCAGTGATAACGGCATCGGCATTACAGAAGACAAAAGAAAAGGCGGATTTGGCCTCCAGGGTATTGAAGAACGTATCCGTGCATTAGGAGGAGATTGGCAATTAAGTAATGATAACGGCACACGCATAACTGTTAACCTGCCCACAAATTCTGATGAAAATCAAGCATAACTAAGAATTATTCCTAGTTGCCTAAAACCTTACCTCATCCATTTTCATTAATTTTTCTTTACATTCCCTTTTTCATGGAGGAACCGGGTATGCAAGCCACCAGCCAGGAACAGATTTCACAACACTATCGCCGCTGGCGTAGCCGCCTGCTGATTTCCATGATTATTGGCTATGCCGCATTTTATCTGACGCGAAAAAGCTTCAACTTTGTCATGCCGGTTATGCAGTTGGAACTAGGACTGGATAAAGGGCATATCGGCTGGATAACCAGTCTGTTCTATCTGGCTTACGGCGGCTCAAAATTTATTTCTGGCGTATTTCATGATCACACCGGTTATCGCTGGTTTATGGGCGCCGGATTAGTGATGACAGGCGTGTTAAACATTATCTTTGCTTTCTGCTCATCATTTTCCGCACTGCTGATCATCTGGACACTGAACGGCTTCTTTCAGGGATGGGGCTGGCCGCCTTGCGCCAGATTGCTGACACACTGGTACTCCCGCAATGAGCGGGGCTTCTGGTGGGGATATTGGAATACTTCCATCAATATTGTCGGCATTACCGTCCCAATATTGTCCGCTTTTCTGGCGACAACTTACGGCTGGCAAACAGCGCTGATGATGCCGGGAATTATCGGCATTTTATTGGGTATCTGGCTTCCTGATTACCATCGAATCTCAGCTAGCTTGAGTAAATACTCAGGTATAGGTGCTGCCCGGATACATGAATAAATAAGCTGTTCGAATGTTTTTTTAAGGTTAAAGCGCCAATTGAACCTGAAACAGAATTCGGCAAGATAACGAGGTAAATACTTTTTGCTAATCGAATGATATGTTCCGCGTATCGAATTTTTTACATTACTTATCATTGTGTTAACCCACTGAAAATAAGGAAGCTTAACACT
>NZ_RCWD01000014.1:0-117848 GCF_018448965.1 Photorhabdus hainanensis
ATTTGACCGATACACAAGGCTATGGCCGCCTGATAGCCGCCAGTCTGGGAGGACAATGGCGGGGTTTTGGTCAGGCAATGTTTGTGGAGCCGTTAACGCAGGCGTGGCAGGGCGTACTGAAACCGGCAGAAGCGAATCTGAACACCCAGTGGCGGACGGCGATAGTGGACAACTGGAACCGGGCATTCACTGGCCGTTACCCGTTTGCCAGAGGGGAAAGTGAAATCTCATTGCCGATGCTGGGGCAGTTTATCCGGTCGGATTCGGGGCGGATAGAGCAGTTTTTGACGCGTCAGTTAGGCGGAATAGTGCATAAAGCGGGGAACCAGTGGGTGGTGGATGAGGTGAATGGTCAGGGCGTGCAGGTTAACCCGGATTTTTTGAAAGCGATAAATCAGCTCAGTCAGCTATCGGACCTGTTGTTTGCCGATGGCAGTCAGGGGCTGCGGTTTGAACTGCGGGCTAAACCGGTGCGGGATGTAGCGGAAACCGACCTGACGATAGATGGACAGCAATTGCGCTATTTTAACCAGATGGAAAGCTGGCAGAGTTTTCGCTGGCCGGGCGAGACCGATGAACCGGGGGTGACGCTGATGTGGACCAGCGTTAATACCGGGGCGCGGTTGTTCGGTGATTACCAGGGAAACTGGGGGCTGATCCGTTGGCTGGCGCGGGCGAAAGCGGAAAGGCTGGATGAAAGCCGTTACCGCCTGATATTTACTGCCCCGGATGGATTACCGTTGATCTGGATTTTACGCACAGAATTGGGGGAAGGGCCGCTGGCATTATTAAAACTGCGCGGATTTAAATTGCCGAAAAATATCTTTGCGGTAAAGCCGGGTAGTCACAGGACAATATCAGCGGTAAATGACGATGATCTGATAGCGGAATAATGCATGCGATTGGAGATAAATGAAGAAATAGCGTAACCGTTAACTGTTTTCGTTAACAGACTAGCTGTCAGGATAAATATCACTACAGATATTCCGATGAAGATGTTTGGCTATATGGGTGAGAGTCGTGATTATACTTTTCTCAGTGAGGAAGGAATGTTGCTATGGTTTTATTGATGTTATTGGCTGTCTTATTATTCGTATGGCATGAATGAGAATGATTCTTCTTTATCGTGATGGGATAATTGAGATTTAAAAAGGAGTGATGAGATTGGAACAGCGATAATCTATTGGATAACATGAGAATAGTAATTATTATCATAGTGACCTGATTATAACAACATATTCAGGTCGCTTTCTAAAGTGATCCTAGTAATTTTCCTGCCGGGAGTGATGGGGAGTAATTTAAAACCGGAAGATAATGTCCCGGTTTGGTTGGTAAATTCTAAGCTTGGTGTTGCAAGTTGGATGGCAAAGAATGCTTCTTATAGAAAAGAGACGTTAGATCCTAGTAAATCTGATTGTGCTTTGATAAGCAAGGATGCAGAATAATGTAAGGTAGTGCGGAAAGCGATGTGTATACTGTACTCCTATATATTTATCCCACAGATAGATCAAAGGGGGTTCACATGACAGTAGGAATGACAACGTTAGTAACGTTGCTAACTCCACTTCCAGACATTAATCAGTTAGCAAAATTGCCAGAGTATCTTTCTGCTCCGATTA
Source organism: Photorhabdus hainanensis (assembly GCF_018448965.1). NCBI lineage: Bacteria > Pseudomonadati > Pseudomonadota > Gammaproteobacteria > Enterobacterales > Morganellaceae > Photorhabdus > Photorhabdus hainanensis. Next base: position 1,620 of record NZ_RCWD01000014.1, read on the forward strand.
CGCAATTGGTGCAAGACAGAGCAGAGCAAAAAATGCTGACTGCTCAAGAGGTGATGTCATATTTTTCTGAATCTAAAATGGCGCTTGCCTACCTGAAAGAGAATACCCAAATTGGTATTGAATTACTTGAAACCATTGACCGTGACGGGATCGAACCAGGTATAGATATTCGTGATGTAGTCGAGCGCTACGAATCCGCTGCAAAAATCGCCACGAGCCAACTCCATCTCTTGAAATTAAGTTATATTCTTGCGGAGTCTTCGCCTGCATGGGGACCGCATGTCAAGCTATTCCAAACGCATTCTCAGAGAGCGCTGAGGGTTTTTGCAAATAATAGAAACGTTTTATTGCGTATTGCAACAACGTTAAAGCAGTACTTGCCAGTTAATGCAGGTGAATATACATCGAAAGCCGACGCGGAAAGTTATAAAGAGTTGGTGAATCTCTCGCATAAAAAGCTCGGTATTCCATTACCTGTGTGGGGTTAGGTATATGGTTTACGTCAGCGTGGCGGAAGATCTACTTTTCAATGCGGCTGCTCATGATTACGCAACCATGTTGGCTAAATATTTGAGTGGGGCAGAAGAGGTGTCTGGTTGGCTTGGATGCCAAGGGCGTTTTGAGCGCAACATGCAGGCTATGGAATCAGGAATATGGAAGTTACATATTCTTCCTCTGAATGAAAAACCGTGGCCGGCAAATATGATGCTACACAACAGGAAAAGTGACAATTATCTGGTTTATGCCCAACATTGGTATTATGAAAATCATTATCAGGTCGTGGCCGTGGTGATACCAGATGCACACTCGCGTATTGATAGGCTCTTGGATAAACTTGTTCATATCGTAGAAGACTCTTTTCAGTGTCTAAATGAGCGGGAATTAAGACTGCTTAATCATGTAAGCGTATGAACCCATTTACTAAGAAAAACAATAGACCTGCTCCGACAGGTTTTTTTATGGAGTTTTCACAATGCCAATCTATTGGAGATAAATGAGGAAATATCATAATCACTAGCCATTCTTATTAATAGTTTACGCTTAGTACTCGCGGTGCTTTACCGTCTATGAAGTAGTAAACTTAAGAATATTCGGTTGAAGTAAGAATCTAATTTGAATAATATCTTATGGCTATTTGGCAGTAAGATGAAATTACCTTTATTAATAAATAATTAAGTGAGGTGTTTATGTCTGAAATTAATAAGCCAGAAGTTACTGAAATAGAAAATAAACTCCCTGAGCATAAATCATTAAACCCTGATCAATACAAATGTAATCATGTTGTTGCCCCAGAAAATTCTTGTCCGTGGGCGATTATTCAAGTGTATCTAGGAAATCAAGCACGTCGTGGTGATTGGGATTCTCCTAATGAATGCATACGCCTTATTCCTGAATCGATTGCTAACAGTGAAGGCAACTTAATTTATATTGAGAAGTGCGATAAGCATGGGCATTGGTTACCCTGGCAACCAACGCCGGAAGATATAATGGGTAGTGATTGGTCATTGAGCTAGATAACAATATGTTGGTTTTTGATGTTACCTTGGGGACTAGTAAGTATGATACTGGGCAGGATTGGGGATATATGAGTGACAAGGGAATCTTTGGTAAGGGAGAATCTACTTTCGGTACTTTAAATATAACCCAAAATAAAATAGATATTAAAAGCATTTTAATGCTCTACTATAATAGCGGCGGATTGTGTTTGAGAGTATATTTTGATAAAGCTAATTATCAGAAAGTTAAAGAAGTATTCAAGAAGAATTTTTATGTCTCAGTTGATAATGTAACTTATGATTTTGGAACTTTCTTGTATGATCATGATGCAGATAACGATAATTATGAATACGATGTCTACTATTATGCATCGGAAAACCCAACCGTAGAAAAACTAGGTGCCATAATGAAAAAACAGGTGAAACCAAGCGTTTTTACTGTAACTGGCGTTAACTATATTATGTTGAATTCCAAGCCTCTCACTTGCGGGGTTTTTCATATATAAAGTCCACTTCCACGTTCTCAGATAATGTTTAATGTAGCATTCAATTTCAACTACCGAGTAATCCTCGGTAGTTGATAAGTATTTAGCAGAGAATGAAGATGTTACTTTCTGCGTAGTGAAGTTTGAGCTATATATTGAACTAAATTTTTATATACGAGAGACATATAGCTAACTCTTAAGAATTTTTATACCCAATTAAATTCAGCTTCGGTAGTCAGGGTTGCGTCTAAATTGACGGCTGTAATTCTATAGTAATAAATAGCGTTAGGAGGCGCGTTGAGTATTTTAGTTTCTCCAGGCCAGACATCAATAGAATTATAGAATTCATACTCCCCAAATGGGGACGCCCAGAAATTTAAAACCCTCATTGCTGCTTGGCCTTTGTTTTTTATTGCTATATTTCTCCATCGAATAGGAATGGTTATATTCCCATTTTTATAAGCTTCGATAGCTTGGTTAGGGTTTAGGAATATTTTGAAATCTGTTAATATCATATTGGTTTCCTTATTATTACTGTTATTTGTTGGCATATATAATCAGGTGATTTGACCTGTGAAATTTAACTTAACACTTTCCATGAGCAGTTAAATATTGAAATTTATCAGTGATGTAAAAGGAATAAGGTAAACATAAAAGCGGTTAATACACATTCCATGCTACGCATTGCGTGGCCTTTTCTTTTTTCACACACGTTTAACAGGATCTTAATTTCTAGTGGGGGTGGAAATATGAAATTCATGGACAAGCCGCCTGACATCTGGATGCAGCTATGGTTATGGCTGTTATTAGTCAAAGAGATACGAAAATCCTGACAGTGGCGAGGACATATATTCCTGACGGATTTATTGCCGATAGCGGTAGTCGTAATTAATGACTAAGGAGTTACACCGACAAAAAAGGATATTATGAATAATGATTTTTTCTTATTAAAGCGGCTCATAAGTTGCTGAAATGAGCCGCAAAGAAGAAGTGAATAACTCGTGTATGCTGTTTAATTTAATGGACCTCCATTGACCGGAATTTAATTGTTTTGTAAATAAAAATCATCATTATCTCTTAGCCAGAAAGGGGGCAGTATATAGGATAGTTGATATCCAGATGATTGCAGTGATAAACATAACAATCATCTTGGTGAAACGCCAATAAAATGGTTTTGGAGGTGTAGCGATGGAAATAGGTAATTTGGTATTTTGGGGCTGACTATTATCTTGTTCGTTATCTTGATATGGCAGGATAAAACGATAGCCTTGTCGGTATACCGTGTGTATGGCTTCGTCGAGATCACAATAGCGTAACGTTCGGCGTAACTTACAGACTAATTGCAATAAATTGGTTTCTGCTACGCCGTTTTTGCGTTCAGGCCAAACCAGAGGGATTAATTGTTCCCGATTTAATGTCTTCCCTTGTGATGCATGTTCCCACAATGCGAGTAGCAGGCGTTTCTCTTTTTCAGTAATGATAAATACATTTTTACCATAAATTATTTTGTTTGAGTCACAGTCTAAATAAACATCTCTAGTTATTTTCAACATAACGCATTCTCTGCCTCTGTTTAATGTTTGTCTATTCGCTATAGCCAAGATGGCTTAATTAGGCTTATGCCTGTCAGAACTTATATAGTTTTCCCATGAGTAATGCAAGAAAATAAATTATTTAAAATCTTTTATTTTATTTTGTCATGTGAGTTATTTTTCTGTTTTTTATTTATAAATAAAAATAATGATAATTAATTATTAGTTTTATTTATATTATGATGATTGTGCCTTTATTGTTCGTGAAGTGATAGAAGTGTTGTAAATATAGATAAAATATTTTTAGGTATTATTGATTGTATATAAATTCATTTTGTAAAAATAAGTGAATAGATATCCATGAGAAATAATGCTGTGAATTGAGGGTAATTTCCATATGTAATTGAATTAATAGATAAAAAATTGATAAAAATAATTATTTTTTATTTTTAACTTTTATTTAGCGGTATTTGAGTGATTACTGTTCAATAAACAGTTTAAAGCTCCAACAGTGTGATGTTTATCACGTATTAACTTACGTTAATCAGTAGTCAGGTCGCCTCATTCCCTTGAATGAGGGTTTGGATATTAAAGCACGGTGAATACACAAGTCAGGCATTAGGCATGATACCTAAGGGCGGTAGCGTACCTAAAATGATGTGTGTTTTAACCCGGTTATGAATTTAACTCTTAAGGAAATAACAATGTCTACAACTGCCGATCAAATTGCTGTTCAATACCCCATTCCAACTTACCGTTTTGTCGTGACCGTTGGTGATGAGCAAATGTCTTTTCAAAGTGTATCGGGATTAGATATTAGCTATGACACGATTGAATATCGTGATGGAATTGGTAATTGGTTACAAATGCCCGGTCAACGCCAGAGACCAACCATTACCTTAAAGCGCGGTATTTTTAAAGGGCAATCTAAATTGTACGATTGGATTAACTCTATTTCGCTTAATCAGATAGAGAAGAAAGATATTTCTATTAGTCTCACCGATGAAACAGGTTCAAACCTGCTGATTACTTGGAATATTTCTAATGCTTTCCCAGAAAAACTAACCGCCCCCAGTTTTGATGCCACCAGTAATGAAGTTGCGGTGCAGGAAATAAGTTTGAAAGCCGATCGGGTGACTGTTGAATTCCATTAATACACTGCTTGGTGTCAGGACTGTTTGTTGTCAGGAATAGTCTGGCACGTCAATGCAGTGCTTTTTAAAGGCGAATATTATGACAATTGATACATCTTATCCGGGTGTCTATATTGAAGAAGATGCTTCATTGGCACTCTCTGTCCGTTCCAGTGCAACGGCGGTACCTGTTTTTGCAGTTGCAAATGATAATAAATTTTTATCTGCAGATTATATCCGTATCAGTAGTTGGCTGGACTATTTGACACGAAAAGATGGGCAATTTGATCCTGATGATAAGCTTGATGTTTCACTACGTGCCTATTTTATTAATGGCGGTGGATATTGTTATCTTATTAAAACCGAAGAGTTAGTAAACCAAGTTCCGAAGCTGGATGATGTTACATTGCTGGTTGCTGCCGGAGAGAATATTACTACTGCTGTAGATACACTTTGCCAACCGGGTAAAAGCTTATTTACCATTTTTGATGGTCCAGTCACTCAAATAGATTCGAACCAAAAACCCGACGAAGTACTTAAGATTTATACCGTCACCGCCTATGGCGCAGTTTATTATCCTTGGTTGACCGCTGAGTGGGGAGAAAAAGATAAAGAAGGGAAAAGAGCTAGCGTTAATATTCCACCCAGCGCAGTAATGGCCGGTATCTATGCCAGTGTCGATAATAGTCGGGGTGTTTGGAAAGCACCGGCTAACGTCCCTATTCAAGGAGGATTACAACCTAAATATCCGGTGACTGATGACCTGCAAGGACAATATAACAAAGATAACGCTAAAGCGTTGAATATGATTCGTACCTTTCCTAAGAGTGGCACATTGGTGTGGGGGGCTCGTACGCTTGAGGGCAGTGATAACTGGTGTTATATCCCGGTTCGCCGTCTGTTTAACAGTGTAGAGCGAGATATTAAAAATGCCATGAGTTTCGCGGTCTTTGAACCGAACAGTCAACCCACTTGGGAAGCGGTGCGTCGAGCTATCGATAATTATCTCTATTCCCTCTGGCAACAAGGGGGATTGGTGGGTAATAAAGCTGAACAGGCTTATTTTGTTCATATTGGTAAAGGTATCACCATGACTGATGACAAGATTAAACGTGGTGAAATGATCGTTAAAGTGGGTATGGCGGCAGTTCGTCCAGCCGAATTTATTATCTTGCAGTTTACACAGAATATGAACCAATAGAAGGGAAGGAATATGGCCACACAAACTTCTACTCCTGGCGTCTATATTGAAGAAGATGCTTCACTGGCGCTTTCTGTTAGTCAAGGAAGCACGGCAATCCCGGTTTTTATTGGGCGTTTCTTTCCGAAAGAAACGAGTACGATGCCAAAAATAACACGTGTTAATAGCTGGTTGGATTTCACTAATCTGTTTCATGTGGGTTGTGTTAAGTCAATAGCCATCAAATCAACTCCTCCGTCTACCGCCGCTAAAAAAACTAGAAAAGTTGAAGGTGTTGTATCGGTTAAAAACAATGATAATGGAGAGGCTAGTAGCGATACAACAAATGAAAACGAAAATGAAAAAAATGAAAGTGAAAACGAAAACGGAAAGAAAACCGATTACACTTACGAGGTGACAGTTAATTACACAATAAGCAGTGATGCCTTAAAACTTTATTTTCAAAATGGCGGTGGACCTTGTTATATCCTACCGATTGCTAAGTCGGAAGATTCTAATATGCTGGCTTTAATCCCTGAGTTAATTAAGCAAGCTTTAGAAATTACTTTAATCGTCTGTCCTGAACAAGATTCTGATTACCAGAGCAAGATATATAACAATCTGACATCTTCATTATTGGATGAGGGCTATTTCCTTATCGCTGACAATCAGGATAAAACATCTGTTATCAGTGTTAACGTACCCTCACAAACCGCGACGTATTATCCTGCGGTAAAAGTTTCGCAGCTTATGCAAACGGAAGAGGAGCGTGTAGTTGTTACAGGTTATGAGGATGCAAAAGAAAACGATGTTAATAATCTGACGGAACTCAAAGAGAAAAACTCGGATGTCTATAAGAAGGCTGTTACTGCAATAGAGAATATAAACAAAACTATTCCCGCTAGTGCAATCATGGCCGGTGTCTATTGCGCCACTGATGCCAACCGCGGTGTTTGGAAAGCACCGGCTAACATTATGCTGAATGGGATTAGCGATGTGAACGAACGGCTCACTGACGATGACCAAAAAGTCATGAACCCGAAAGGTATTAATGCCATCCGTTATTTCAGCAACAAAGGTTTTGTTGTCTGGGGCGCACGTACCCTGAAAAAAGATGATGACAACTGGCGTTACATTCCGGTACGGCGTCTATTTAATGCGGCGGAGCGGGATATCAAACAGGCAATGCGATTTGCCGTCTTTGAGCCTAATAGCCAACCGACTTGGGAGAGAGTACGGTCAGCCATTGACAACTATCTCCATCAACTCTGGCAACAAGGGGCGCTGGTCGGCAGTAATCCTCAAGAAGCCTATTTTGTCCAAATTGGTCAAGGTGTCACTATGTCTGACGACGACATTACACATGGAAGAATGATCGTCAAGGTTGGCATGGCGGCAGTCCGTCCGGCTGAATTTATTATCCTGAAATTTTCGCAAAAAGTAGCACAGTAACCGTACTGGGGCGCGGTTTGCCGCGCCTGTCCTGTAGAGGAAACGATAATGGAAATAAAACAGCCGGGCGTGACAATCGCGGAGAAGCTGATATCCCAGACGCCAGATGATGCATTTATGGGTATACCGGTTTTTATTGGTTATATTCCAAAAATTTCGGCCAGTAAAACCCGTTCGGGTAGTAAAACCATAGTTAAATTAAACAGCCTGACCGACTTTACCCTAAAATTTCACGAGTCAGGATTAATGTACTACTCCGTGCGTCATTTTTTCGAAAATGGCGGTCAACAAGCCTATGTACTGCCGCTGGCCTCTGATGAACCACTGAACGATTTTCAATCATTGATCACTGCGCTGCGACAAAATTGGCTTAAGCAGGCTATTGCCGCGGAAAGTACTATCACCCTGATTATCGTTCCTGATGTTGTCCTGTTTAATCAAATGGAAGAACTAGGTGCTGACATCGATCTTTGGCTACAGTTTTGGCAGTCAGTACTCGACCTTTGCAAGAGCCGACGTGGCATCATGGGATTGCTGGATGCCCCGGATGATCCGGTACTGGCCGCTACATGTTTAGAGCAGTTTTCCTCAAGCGATCGGCAATGGGGCGCGGTATATTGGCCGGGATTGAAAACCACATATCAAGAAAATGGTCAACATATCATCCTTTCGCCTACCGCGGCGGTGGCTGCGGTTATCCAAAGTAATGATAATCAGCAAGGTATCTGGACTGCTCCGGCCAACGTGGCTTTAGCTAAGGTGGTCAGCCCAATACGCTCTTTTATTGAAGCTGATGCGCTCTTTAATCAGAATGGCACTTCGTTGAATCTGGTTCGCAGCTTCCCCGGTAAAGGAATTAAAGTCTGGGGATGCCGAACTCTGGACAACTTCTCCGGCTCTCCCTGGCGCTATATCCAAACTCGCCGCTTGGTCTCTTATATCGAAGCGCATATCACCCGATTAGGCCGGGCTTTTGTTTTCGAACCCAATAACGCCGTCACTTGGATGAAACTTAAGGGTCAAACCTACAACTGGTTGCATCAATTATGGTTAAAAGGCGGGCTGCTAGGTACCCACGAAGAACAGGCATTTGACATATTACTCGGTGTTGACGAATCAATGAGTGAAGCGGATCTGCGAGCCGGGAAAATGATCATGAAAATCAAACTGGCTCTACTCATTCCGGCGGAATTTATTGAACTGAGTTTGACGTTTGATACACGTACCGGGATAACGGGATTAAATTAAACAGGGGCAAAATATGCACAATCTATACACCCCGTCTGTGTCACATCGTTTTATCGCCAGTTTTCTGTTTAACAACATTCCCAGTCCGCTTGATATCGCTTTTCAGCGTATATCGGGACTTAGCCGTGAACTGCAAACCACGCAACACAGCCAGGGCGGGGAAAATGCCAGAAACGTTTGGCTGGCCGAGAAGATCCAGCACGGTAGTTTGGTATTGGAGCGTGGTGTTATGACGGTTACACCGCTTACTCTGATATTTGATCGTGTCTTGCGTGGAGAAAAAGCGGTTTATGCTGATGTGGTCATCATGTTGCTGAATGAAAATTTTTTACCTGTGGCAAGCTGGACTGTGAGTAACGCGTTACCGGTTCGTTGGTCTACCGGTGACTTTGATGCCAATAGCAATGCTGTTTTGGTGAACTCCCTAGAGTTACGTTATCAGGATATGCGCTGGTTAGGAGTGAAAGCATGACTGTAGAAATTAAGGAACTGATTATTCAGGCTAAAGTCACCGATTCTACGAGTGATTTATCATCTCCGCGAACATTAGCCCAAGAAGCGTTAGATGACGCTCTCCTGATTGAAAGGATTAAACGGGAGGTGTTAGAGGCATTACGTGAAACAGGGGGCCAGTATGAGCTTAATTGAACGCAGCCTGTCCAAACTCACGCTGACCGCTTTTAAAGATCGGGAAGGTAAAATCTTGGTGGGCAGTTTACCGGTGATGTATAACCCTGATGCGATCCAGTTCAATTATCAAGCCAATTATAAAAACGATGAAAGCATTACCCATATTCACCAAAGTAACCACCATGTGTCGTCTCAGCCTGCGGGCCTGTCATTAGATCTGCTGTTTGATGCATCAATGCCCGGCAACAGTACGCCGATCGAAACCCAACTGTCGACGCTGAAAACCCTCTGCGCCGTTGATGCCGGTACCAAAGTCCCGCATTTTCTTAAAATCAAATGGGGCAAAATGCGTTGGGAAAATAAAGGTTATTTTGCCTGCCGGGCCAGTGGTCTCACTATTCATTACACCTTGTTTGACCGGGACGCCATGCCATTACGGGCAATGGCTGCCTTGTCGCTGGTGGCGGATGAGAGCTTTGTTATTCAGTCCACTGAGCAGCAGTTAAAATCGCCACCGGCTACCGCGGTTAGCGTAACCGATATGCTCTCTCTACCATTGATTGCACTGGGCGCGGGCGCGGCTCTGGCGGGGGGTATCGATTATCTTTCACTGGCTTGGCAAAACGATCTGGATAATCTTGATGATTTCACGCCGGGACAAACGCTGCAAGCACGGAGGGAAGCATGAAGATACCCACGCTCGCGATTAAGATAGGCGGCAAAACGCTCAATCAGTTTACGGTTATCGGTTTGTCAGTAAATTACCCTATCAATGGCATTCCTTCGGCTAACGTCACTTTGGCTATTGTTGGTGATACCAGCCATATTTTTGATGCCAAGGCGCAAGCTGAACTGGCAAGTTGTCGTCCGAATCATGAACTTATTGTGCAGATCAAAAAAAGTGTGGTGTTTAAAGGGATTATTGTTCAGCAGACATTGAAGCTTAAAGGTCAGGAGAGTCTAATGATTCTGACGGCAAAACATCCACTGCAAAAATTAACCCATAGTTTCCACTCGCAGCTATTCAGTAAACAGAGTGATGAGGCGATTATCAAGAAGCTGTTCAGCCAGGCCGGAGTGTCTGTCACGATAAAACAAGCGCCCCAACTTAAAACGGTACATGAGCAAATGGTGCAGTTTCGTTGCAATGATTGGACATTCTTAAAGAGCCGACTCAGTGCTACCAATACTTGGCTGATCCCAAGCCGTGACGCTATTACGTTGGCAACACCGGAATCACTTAATCGGTCAACCGTACATACCATTCGCCAGAGCGGCGACCTTCGGGACATTGTGCTGTTTGAAGCGAATCTGCAATGGGATAATCAGCGCAGCCCCAAAGCGGTAAGTGTACAGTCTTGGGACATTAACCAACAGAAGCTGTCTCAGGCAGTTCAGGCGAAGCATAGTGGGTTTGGGCATGGTCAACTTGCTACCGACACGTTGAAACCGCTGACCGATCAAGAGTGGCAATGGATTTTCAGCAGTCCATTGGATAATGAACAAACCAGGCAGTTTACTCAAAGCATCATGGGTAACCGACGTAGCCATAATATATCCGGCAGTTTTGAGGTTGCAGGCAATGATCGTTATCAGCCGGGTGATGTTTTGGCATTAACTGGCTTCGGGCAGGGGATGGATGGTCAGGCGATTATCACCGGCGTCAACCAGATCATCAACCAGCGACAAGGTTGGCGCACCCGGTTAACGTTAGGCATGCAAGCAGATGTAGAACAGGTTGTACCTCAGGTTAAAGAACTGCATGTCGGGATCGTAGAAAAATACCAACAGGATAGCCAATCGCTAGGTCGTATTCCGGTCAAAATACCGGCTTTAAACTTAACCAACGGCACGCTGTTTGCCCGCTTAGGTAAACCTTACGCCAGTCATGAGAGTGGATTTTGCTTCTACCCGGAACCGGGAGATGAGGTGATTATCGGCTTCTTTGAATGTGATCCTCGTTTTCCGGTGATATTAGGCGCCATGCATAATCCTAAAAATAGATCACCGGTGGAACCGAGTGAAAAGAATTTGGTGAAAACCTTAGTGATTAAACAGGGAGAGAATCAGCAGGCATTAATCTTCGATAATAAAGACAATACACTCGCGTTTAATAGTGGAAAAAATACCTTATCTCTGCAACAGGATAAAGATATCACCATTAATTCCGCTAAAAATCTCATTACTCAGGCGCAGGAAATTAATATTCAAGCCGAAAAATCCCTATCAGCTGCGGGAAAATCTGGGGTTGATATTAAAGGGGCGAAAATTAATTTAACACAATAATAGGTTAAATAAGATGGAAAATAAAATATTAGCCGATATTTATGGTCGGGGCTGGGCATTTCCGCCACAGTTTTCTTTTCAGACGGGAATCATTATGGCAGAAGGGGCAGAACATGTCCGCCAGAGTATGAAAGTTCTTTTTCTGACGGAACCTGGAGAGCGGATTATGCGTGAAGATTACGGTTGTGGCCTAAATGATTATATGTTTGAAAATATCAGTGATGAACTGATGGCTCATATTCAAACGCGTATTGAAGAGCGAGTATTACGTTATGAACCCCGCGCAGAAATTACTGAAATTCAGGTGAATCAAAAAATAAATTTACCGAATACTCTGCATATTAAGGTGAATTATGCCCTGAGAGGCAGCGAAATTAGCCAGCAAATTGAAGGCATTCTGGAGGTTGGCGAAGGAGAAGTCATCTTATGAGTAAACAACTGGTGGTGGATGGCGACACTCTATTATTCGAACCTTTATTCGGCAACCGGCAGGTCGCCATCTTAGGGCCTGCAACCATTCGGGGTAGCGGGCACGTGCAAATTCGGGGGAAAAAGATCGTGATAATGGGTGATGAAAAAAAGGTCCAATTTCAGGCGCAATATATTACCCCTAGCCATCCGGGACCCGGCATGGGTATGGTTACCATTGCTCAATTAGATGCCAGCCAGCAGGTAAACTTTTGTCGTAGCCCTGTCACGGTAATTGTTGTCGGGCAGCAATTTATTGCCCGTTTTACCCCAACACAGCCAGCGAGTAATCCGTCAGGCGTGTTAGATATAACCGCACCCAGTATGGGAAAAGGCCGGTTTATTGCCGGTCAATACGCTGTCAGTGCCGGATAAATAACGCTTTAATTTATTTTTAAATAATAACGATCTCCTGAAAATATATTAAAGTTATATGCAAATAACGGGTGGTATAAATATGGGACAGACCGGATTACATAATAAACTTACCGCTATTGTGTCTGAGACGGATTTTAAACTTGATGAAAGAAGCACATTAGATATTTTAGACTGGCTTAAAGAATACGCCGAAAAAATTCCTTTTGGTCAAGAAAAAGAGCAGTTTTGGAGTCGCTTCTATTTTATTCAGGAAAACACGCCACAGCAATTAGCGGATATTTACCAAGAAGCGAATAGAGCAAATGGTACTTTACCCGCTCATCAAGCTTTTTTACTGGCTTTTTTAAAACTGTTAGAAACAACGAAAATATTATTCAATACTTTTCCGGCACGTCATCGAGATCTTTATTACCGGGAATTATTGGGCTTGAAACCGAGAGATGCTCAAGCGGATCGGGTGGCGATAGGAATTACCTTGAATTCTGATCGTGCTGAATATCTTATTCCGAAAGGAACTCTCTTTGATGCCGGACATGATAGCGCTGGCAATCCATTACAATATGGATCCGAGTTGAATGTATTGGCAAACCAAGGGGAATTGACTGACCTGTGTTGGTATCGAAAAGAGGGGAATGGCTGGAAATCGGCAATACCACTGAATCTTGCAGATAACATTGAATTTCCTGAAAACGGTATTCGGCTTTTTAGCCCAACGCCTGATGATGTTTCGGTTCTGTCCGGTTATTTAATTACTTCGCCTTTATTTACGATGCCGGCAGGAGAGCGCACGATTAAAGTCACATTAATAAGCGAGTGGCAGGGGGATTCTAATCAAATCACCGCTCAGATTAGCTCGGGAGATCACTGGCTTTTTCTATCAGTAGAAAAAGAAAATGTTAACCTTAAACTCAGCTTATCCGCTAATGATGACCCCACTAGCCCGCCTAATGCGTTAGATAATATGACGTTTGATGTACCGGTACTAAAACTGAGTACCAAACAGGGACCGATGTTGCCGCAGATTAAAGACATCGAGATCAACATCAACATTAACGACAACCGTAGTGTGAACTATGCCTCTGATGGCGGTATTGAACAAATAAATGCGACTAGTTTTCCTTTTGGTCAATCACCGTTATTAGGCTCTGGTTTTAATCTGGTTGCCCCTGAATGGTATAACTCCGAAAACGCGACCTTGATGATTACCCCTCAATGGGTTGGCTTGCCTACAGTAAATTTTTCAACATGGTATGAAGGATATAAGACCAAGCCCGATAATAGTGCATTTAAAATACAGGGTTACTTAGTCACGCCTCAAAAGAGAGAAATACTTAAGGGAAAAATACTTAATAAAGAAACAATTAATAAAGCTGAATCTCAGTCATTATTCAATGGAGGTAGTGGAGATAATAATAAACCACAAGGACGAAGCTTAGAATTTACCTTGCCAACGATGAATTTTCCCCTTGCGGACAGCTTAAATCCTAATGATTGGCCTGCATTCGTGCGTATAGAATTGGCCGGACAGGATTTTATGCATACCCAATATTGGAAAGATCCGAAAGATAAAAATTTACCTTATATCCCACAAATCAGTGCATTGCAGATTCAATTCAACGTTGAAGTTAAATCTAAGCAATTTACTGTTTACCCTCTGACGCCTTTTGGCCGGGGCGAGGCAACAGCAGAAATGCCGACATTGACTCATGATGCATTCTATTTAGGCTTTACGGGGGTACTACCGGGGCAAACTTTATCTCTCTATTGGCAACTAGAAGGGGTCAAAGTACTCGATTTATCTTGGTTTTACCTCGACGAGCACAATACTTGGAGTAAATTGGATAAATTAGTTGATGATCAAACCGGCAGCCTGTTTGACCGGGGTATCTGGCGCACTTTATTGCCACAAGATGCATCAAATCAGGCCGCTCTGATGCCGACAGGGCGGTACTGGTTGAAAGCTGAGATAGTTGGAAAAACTGATCCCCAAGATTACCCACGTATTAAAGGTTTGCTGTATAACGCCACCATCGCCACATTAGCCAACGCAGAAACTGTTGAACAGGAGCATTTTATTAATGGATTGGCTGCTGACAGCATAAAACAGCCGGTGGCCACGATTGCTGCAATCAACAGCGTCACGCAACCTTGGGCTTCTTGGAATGGTCGTTCTCGAGAAACGGAGCAAGCCTTCTTAAAACGAATCCCTGTCCGATTGTCCCACCGTAACCGGGTACTGAGTTGGGGAAACATGGTCACCTTACTAAAAGATCATTTTGTTAGCCTATTTGATGTCAGATACCATTCAGGCAGCCAATTAACCACCATTCCGGCGCCAGAAAAACAACAACTGATAGTTATCCCGGATAATCGTTACAAGGATAACGATGACGCGTTACGCCCAACACTAAACCCGGCGCGATTGGCAGAGATGGTCTTATGGATAAGTCAGTTAAGTAGCCCTTGGGCAGTCATTGAAATCAACAATCCTACTTATATTGACGTTAGTGTGAGCTATCAAGTGACCTTTATTTCAGACGTTAATTCTGACTACGGCCATTACCAATTACAGCAACAATTAAGCCGAATATATATGCCGTGGGCAGAGAATCCTGCTATCGGTGTAGCAACCGGTAATCGCATTGACTACTACCAGTTGTTAGCCACTATCCAACAATCCCCTCTGGTTGAGCGTGTCACTAATTTAAGCCTAACCATAGCTGACCAAACTAAAGGGGCCGTGGGTGCAAGTATCGAAGCTAAAGATAATGAAGTGCTGATTTTAGTTTGGACAGATAAGCGTCTTTCAAGCCAAGGAGTTGATAATGAATAATCAGGATGCTCTGTTTCCCATCATTAAAGACGATATTGCCTTTGATACTTTACTTGCTCAGGCCAAGGCTATTATTGAGCAATATTCCGGTCAATATTGGAGTGATATGAGTGAAAATGATCCCGGTATCACCTTATTGGAAGCCTGTTGTTATAGCGCGTCTGATTTAGCTTATCGTCACTCATTACCACTGAAAGATCTGCTGACGCCCATTCCAGAGGAACAGACCGCAGGAGAGGGTATTTTCCCTCACGAGTTTGGCCCGCAACAGATGCTGACTTGTGGCCCTATTACTGCGGAAGATTATCGCCGGGTGCTATTAGACTTGCATAGTGACGACACGGTTAATGGTTACTTTTTATTTAATGATGCACAGCTGATATGCGAACCTAAAGATCAACGCTACACATACTGGTATAGCAAAAAGAAACGTGAATACGGTTTTATTCGAACCCCAGATTCAGATAGTGAAGAGTTAACATTAAGAGGAAATTATTGGCTTTATTTGCTGGCAAGCCGGGAAAGTGAAAATAATAAAACCCCAACTGAGGACAGATTAAAGGCGTTTCTGAAAGATAATCGTAATTTGGGAGAATGGGTGAGTAAAATTATCTGGTTACAACCCGTTGATTTACCATTGAAGATCGATATTCAGCTTGATGATGATGTTAAAGATATCGCTGACATATTCGCCCAAATTTATATGACAGCGGAACAAACGATAATTGAAAAGCCGCGACGTTATACCACCCAAGCGATGAAAGAGATGGGTTACAATAATGAAGAAATTTTTGATGGGCCTTATTTACATCACGGTTGGATACCGCAATTACCGCCGATCAGAGATTACAACGGCACTAGGGTATTAAACTTAAGCCATTTGGTTAACCAATTATTGGCGATTAAAGGTGTTCAAAGTGTAACCCGGTTGGAGTTAGATAAGGAGAAATATGATGCTAACATTATCTCCCCGTTACCGGACGATAATTGGTCTTGGAAAATTGTTAAAGGATATTATCCCAGACTATGGGGCGAAGATCCTTTATCATTAATGACTTCATCAGATAGCCCATTGACTATTATCGCCAAAGGTGGTGTGAAAGTTACAATTTCTAAGGAAGATATAGAGAAAAAACTCATCACAGAACCGTTGATTAATACAAAAGCAGAATTATTGCATTGGGGCAAGCATCGTAAAGTGGGGGATTATTATCCGGTAAGAAATAAATTACCCGCGTGTTATGGATTGAAAAAGAATAATAAACAAACCTTACAACAACTACAGTTACACCAATTTATGCTGCCTTTTGAACAATTGTTAGCTAATGGTTGTGCTGAACTTGCTTTATTGCCAAAACTATTGGCGTTTAAACAACGAGGAAATAGGGTACATGGTGCACAATGGCCTTTTAAAGTTAATACAGTTAGTCAGAATGTTCATCGGGAGATAATGCCTGACTTAATTAAAAAATTGAATGATGATGCGCAAATTGATAATGGTGATGGTATCCAGGAACGTAATTATGTAAAAGAGCTGGTTATCCTGGAGTATCTATTAGGCTATTTTGGTGCGCATCGAGCAGACAGACCACTTATTCTCAATCGGCAGGAGTTCTTATCCACTCAGCGCGGTTATTTGGCTCAGCAACCGGAGCTGGCCTATCATCGTAATAATATTCGGATTGATAAAGTATCGGCGCTGCAAAAACGAATTGCAGCCCGGTTAGGTTTGGGAAGAAAATGTTTTAGTGAACCGCCTGATTTAGCTGATCTACCTTTCTATTTGATTGAACATCGTCGGCTATTACCAGTGAAGCCTGATGAAGCATTCAACGATGAACAAACACCGGATGGATTGGAAATTAAAAATCATCCTGATTCTAAAAGCCATCACTTAATTATCATTCAACAAAATGTGGCAGGGCGGTTATTGCACGGTCAAATGATTAACTTGATTATTAAAGGTGAGAACGGATTCACATTGCGGGGCCAAGTAATCACTGAGATTACAGAAAAATCATTTTATCTTGACACCCGTAACAGTGTTGCTCTGGAATATAATCTGGACAGAGTACAGCAGGCATTTACTGACAAAAAACTATGCTGGCAAAATAGCCCGGTGTGGTTGGAAGATATGGATTATCAACTGGTTTATGCCGATGAGACAGATCAAATAGATGATAAAGATGAACACTGGATTATTTCCAGCCCGCAAAGCCATTTTCCCGCCATGATTAAAGAGGATGACGAAATTACGCTAAAATATAAAATTACCCCTTATGAGCCAGACAAAAAAAGATCAGCTAATGTAAATTCTCCATCTGATTATATGCTTAAAGCTGTGGTGAAAGAATTCGATCATATTGAGGGTAGAATATTAATTAAACGAGATAAAGACAATAAAGCTGTTTTTCCAAAGAAGGAAAATGCGTGGCGTTATCGCTGGTATTTCTCTGGTGCAAAATACGCGCATACTGATCGTTTCTCGTTTGTCGTCAGTGTAGTCATTAATCGTCAATTAATTGAAAATAATAATGTTGATCCTCATAAGCTGGAGGCGTGGGTAAAAACTGAGATTTTAGCTGAATTTCCTGCTCATGTTTCAATGATTATCCATTGGTTACCAACCGACCATTTTAGAAATTTTGCCAGTACCTATAAACGTTGGCAAAATAATGGTTCTGCTTTAGGAGATGAAGCATACCATATTTTAGAAATGTTAACTTTAGGTCGCCTGCCTTCCCCATTAACGGGGACAGGGAATATGAGAATTGCTACTAAAGAGCAAAGAACTGAGGTCATTGGTGAATCTGAAACAGAATGGCATTCTAAATTTATTGAGAGTAACCAGTTGTTGTATGTGCCTAAAGTTCAAGAAGATATTTTTCGTAATAAAGACAAAGATTGATTTATTTATAAGGTGATGAAAATGGAAAAGAATAACGATTTATCTAATGTAGAGATTAATCCAGAAAATAGTAATGATAAAATAGAAGACCTTTCCGCGGATGATTTAAAAAAACGCTTTAAAGCAGGGAGTATTCCATTACAGACTGATTATGAAAACTTGATTGATATTGCTGATATTGGTCGTAAAGCAATTGGAAAAGCCCCGCAACAAAATGGACCGGGAGCAGGATTGAAACTGGATGATAATGGTACACTTAATTTAAAAATGGGTACCATCGCCAATAACGGATTTTCTCCATTAATGTTAAAAGATGATATTTTATCTGTAGATCTTGGTAGTGGTCTGATTAATAAAGACAATGGAATATCTGTTGGTCAAGGTAATGGTATTGTTGTAGATACAGATAAAATATATGTAAAGGCCGCTAACGGTATTAAGGTTGAGGGTAGTGGTGTTTCAGTAAAATTCAATGATGGTATCAATGTTGATAATAAAGGTGTATCTGTAAAGACAAAAAATACAACTATCAAAGTTGAATCTACTGGGATATCTGTAGGAATTGGCTGGGGAGTAAAAGTAGGTGGTGAGGGATTAGATGTTCAAGCTAGTAATGGTATTAATGTTGATAAAAATGGTGTTTCAGTTAAAGCGGGTAATGGTATTAAGGTTGATGATAAAGGTGTCAGTATTGATCCTAACAAAGTACTCCCCAGAGGAATGATTGTGATGTTTTCTGGTAGTAGTGTTCCTGAGGGATGGGCATTGTGTGATGGTAAAAATGATACACCAAATTTGATCGATCGATTTATTTTAGGCGGGGATTTTTCTGGTGTTAAAGGGCAAAGTAATACTAAAGTTTCAGGACCTAAAGATGGTAAATCATTTAGTTTTAATTCTGATGAGGCTACATTAAATATCAATGGCAGAACAAATGAGAGATCGTTATCTATTGGTCAAATACCTAATCACAATCATCTTAGTGGAATAATAATTGACACAGAGATAATGGCCCAGCATGGTTATTATAAGATCGATTCAAACAAGAGAGCGGTAGCTTCTTCGAATAATACCAACAATAGATATCTCTATTACTCAACAGGGATGACCACATCTAAAGGTGTTGTAAATGGAAACAGTCCAGAGACACACAATCATGATATTGATGTGAAAAACACAGGCAAACATTCCCATAGTAATAAAATAACAGTTCCTTATTATATTCTTGCTTTCATTATGAAGCTTTAATTTGTTCATTAATCGTAAAGGGAGTGCTATTTATGACTTCGGAGCTAAATTTATTAAATCGAATTGCTATTACTATTGAAGCTAATAATCAACAGGTAGCTAAAAAAGTATTACGTAGTTCCATGCTTAATCAGATCAGTGTAAGTAAATTACTTAATCTATACTTTAATCAACATGCGACTAGTCAGGATATCTATTTAGATAAATTAACGCTGAATCTGGGTGAAATAAATTTTCATGATTTTAATTCATTATTTCCTATTAGGTTTAATATTGCAATAAATAAAGCATTGGATCAATATTGTAAAAATAATAAGGAAAAAATTATTACGGAGGGTTCAATAATATCCCAGAATACCGGTAAATCCTCTTTATTACATAGTAATGATTTATCTGATATTAAGGAATTTATCCAGTATTTATATCAAAAAGAGGTTAAATTAAATCCTGAAAAAGTAATAGCAGATAACAGAAATATTGATGTTAATACTAAAGTTTTAATTAATCAGTTAATGCGAATAGAGAAAAATTTAGCATTATTATTGGCAAAAAGTTGCTTATCTGAGCATGGCTTGCAGCGGCTTTTAGCTATCAGTCAACCAGATTTATTAACCGCGATTAATTGCAAATTATCAGAGAATATAGATAGATCTCAGCATCAAGGAAAGGTAGTTTCCTCTTGGCAATTGGTATTGAATGCATTGGGATATATACAGCGGCATAATATTCAGGAAATACCCAAATCAGATATGAAAGTGATATCATATATCATGGCTGAATTTGATAGCAGTATGCTTGATATTGTGCCTATTATTACGTTATTTCGCCAGAATATCGTCGCTGAAAATACCTTATTAAATAAATGGTTGAAACAGATTTGGAAAATAGAGTGGATTCCAAAATTGTGTAAGAAACACCTCTCTTTTCAGGAATATAAAATTTTAGTCAATCGTTTTGGTTGTGAAACACAGACTTCTAGAGAACAATCTTTACAGCAAATAGTTCCGGTTAATTCAATGATTACTGAGCTATTACAGAAATTATCTCCAGAGAATCGGGAAGATTTACTACAATTAAATCAGCATCAAACTTCTCAAGAACAACCAATATTATCAACACCAGATAATTTGCGCCATAAAGATAATAATTGTAATCAACCTCAACCTCAACCTCGGGCTATTAACCGGCCATATCCTGAATCAGATTTATCTTCTCCATATCAGGTAAGTAATGCTGGGATATTAATTTTATGGCCGATGTTACCTGCATTGTTTAATCAATTAGATCTACTTGAGGAGAAAAAATTTATTCATCGTCAAGCTCAATTTATGGCGATTGATTTCCTGGACTATCTTATTTGGGGGAGTGAAGAGGGGCAGGTAGAGAGAAAAATATTGAATAAAGTTTTATGCGGATTAACGATTGATGAAGAGATGCAATCAATCCCTATTGAACCAGAAGAACAGTTGATAATAGAACAGTGGTTGGATGCAATTATCGCTCAACTTCCGGGCTGGAAAAAACTGAGCCGAAATGATGCCCGCCAACTGTTTTTACAACGACCGGGTGAATTGCTGATAGATGAACAGGAAATAAAAATTACACTACAACATCAGCCATTTGATCTGTTATTAGCCGACTGGCCGTGGCCGTTAAATATCGCTAAACTTCCCTGGCTAAATCATCATTTACAGATTGACTGGCAAAATATTTAAAAGGTTTATATGAACTCTTTACTTAAAAATAGTCACTATGTGGTAGCTGAATTACATTGGATTTATCCCCATTTGGAACGTATCGATCTGTTATTACAGCGCTACTATTATCAAAAGAGGGAACGGTACGATTTATTACCGGAGAGTTTTTTACTTACTGAGGATAAGGTAGAAGAATATTTGGCACAACCGCAGGGTTTTCCTCATTGGCTATTTGAGGAAGGTGACATTATTATTCATCCGAAAACCGAAGAACACTTTACCTCTGATTTATTGTCTTTATTGATTGAACGTTTTGAACTCACAGAATTTGAGCATGATGCTTTATTACTCGGTTTATTGCCACATTTTGACAGCCGTTATCATGCATTATTTGCCGCTCTGAATGGTAACAGTAAAAAACAGTGGCCCAATTTTGCTTTAGCAATTGAATTATTTAGTCAACGCCAAAGTGACTGGCAATTCCTGCAAAACAGTTTTTTACCACACGCACCATTAATCAATAACCAATTATTACGGCTCAATAACCACGAAGAACCTATTTGGTTACAAACGCAATTTTTAACTCACAGCGCTGTCTGGCATTTTTTATCAGGACAACAGGTAATTTTGCCTCCCCTAATAACTTGTGCTTATTGGCATTATCCTGTTTCACGCCTTTGGTATCCGCCAACCCTTTGTCATTCACTTGAAAAGATATTATTGAAAGAAACTGATGAAATTCGTCCGCTGGTGATACTGAAAGGAAAACAGGGCAATGCCAGAGAATTAGCGGTCAGCAATATTATGGCGTTTCACAGAATCAGCACTTTAACCTTGAATTTAGCTCGATTACCAGAGGAAGAGAACTCAACTGTAATAGTTAATTTGTTAGCAGATGCAGTGAGAGAAGCACGGTTACATAATGCTTGTTTATTAATTCGCAATTTTTCTTTGCTTGCAGAGGAAAAGAAAATATTGAATAACGCATTATCCGTTTTATTGAGTCAACCAAGGTTACGGGTGGTTTGTTTAGTGGAACCGGGAGATACATTAATATGGATTAATTATCTGCCAATAGTGCAAATTAATATGCCGGTAGCTACGCTGGTGGATAAAGAGTCTATGTTGAAAGAATATTTACCGGATAATCCCGCTCAGAGGATTAATATTGCTCAATTGTGCCAGCGTTTCTCATTTACCGCAGAAACCTTGCCATTAATTCTAAAAGAAGCTTATCGATATCAAATATTACGGCAACCGGATGGTCAATTAGAGGAAATAGACTTACGTAAAGCATTAAGTTTCCGTGCTCAACAGAACTTAGGTAAACTGGCTAAACGAATAACGCCAACGCGTAATTTTAATGACTTAGTAGTTTCTGATGAATTAGCTCAACAATTGAAAGAAATTATCGCGGCAATTAATTACCGTGACCAGATTTTGAGTGCTGGATTTCAGGAGAAAATAGGCTATGGTACCGGTATTAGCGCACTATTTTACGGTGAATCGGGAACGGGTAAAACGATGGCCGCAGAAGTGATTGCCGGGCATCTTGGCGTTGATTTGATTAAAGTCGATCTCTCTACCGTGGTGAATAAATATATTGGCGAAACGGAAAAAAATATTGCTCGTATTTTCGACCTGGCTGAGATGGATTCCGGGGTACTGTTTTTCGATGAAGCCGATGCACTATTTGGCAAACGTAGTGAAACCAAGAATGCTCAGGACAGACATGCTAATATTGAAGTTTCTTATCTGTTACAACGGCTGGAGGATTATCCGGGATTGGTGATTTTAGCCACGAATAATCGTAGCCATCTGGATAGCGCTTTTAATCGCCGTTTTACCTTTATTACCCATTTTACTTATCCTGACGAAATATTACGTAAGAAAATGTGGCAAACTATTTGGCCTGAACAACTGAAATTATCCGACGAAATTGATTTTGCACATTTGGCTAAACGGGCTGATTTAACGGGAGCTAATATTAGAAATATTGCCTTATTGGCATCAATATTAGCCACAGAAAATAATAGTGAAAAAATTGAGCATCAGCATATAGAGCGGGCGGTTATTCTCGAATTAAATAAGAGTGGTAGACTGATTTTTTAAATGCTTATCAAGTTTGGAGTCGATATGAAAGATATCATTGAACCTAATAATGCTATAGTGGAAGTTAATAATGCATTAAAAGATATTTTATCTCAATATTTAAATAATATTGATATTCGTTTTGATTTGCCGGAGATAAATTCGATTCCATCGAAGCCGACAATAAGTATATTTCTCTATGATGTACATGAAGATTTGCAATTACGCTCTGCTGAACCAAAGCGTTATAACCCTGTGACTAATTTATTGTTACCGGGGTGGGTCAATATTAATTATAATTATTTAATTACTTACTGGCATTCGAATAAACCCTCAGTTGATGGCAGTAACCCGGATAGCCAACCTGATAATCAAGCTGCAAAAATAATGACCTCTGTTTTGAACGCATTGATTAATCATCGTCAATTACCCAAAATTCCTGGTGCTTACACCAGAGTCATTCCGCCGCAGGAGAATTTAAATAGCTTGGGTAATTTTTGGCAAGCTCTTGGTAATCGTCCAAGACTCTCTTTATTATATTCAGTTACCGCACCGGTAGAACTTCAAGATATTAAAAATACAATAGAGCCAGTTATGGAGATTTCCCATTTTGTAAATCAAAAATTGAATCCTACTAGTTCACAAATAAACCAAGCTTTGTTAGCGGAATTATGTACTGATTTAGGTGGTACAGAAGATGTGCGTTTGGCGCTAACTAAAGTGAATCTAATAACTAAACCAGTCTTATCGATTGTAGACAATAATGATAAGCAAGAAAATGAAAAAATTATTCTTGAGGTTTCAGGCATTACTTTTTCAATCTATTGTTCTGAAATAAAGGATATTCTTTCAAGATGGGTAAACAGCCGTAAAGCGGTTGTTAAGATAAATGGCATAGGTATTATTGTTGATAAAGTAGATTCTAATAAATTAATTAGCATTTAGAAATAATCACTTAATTAATTACCCATAATAAGATGGCGAGTAATAGAAGATAACAATATTTTTATTGATTGCTTTATATAAAAACATCTTGTTGTTAGTAGTGTCTTAATCTATATGTTACTTATTGCTTACTTATAACTCTTGGGTGATAATATTATGCTGATCAGCGATCTTGCAGAAAAAATTGAAACTCATGCCGGAAAAGATAGAGCATGTGAAAATATAGAAACGGGTAATCATCTGGAAATAGAGATTTCTACTGGTTTATCGAGAACAAAGGATAGAACAAAGTTAAAAAAACATAATATAAATGCCGTAAAATTGATAGATGACATTATCGCACTACATAATGATCCAAAAGGAAATAAATTACTTTGGAATGATAATTGGCAGGATAAAATCACTGATCGGGACTTGGTAACTATATTTAAGGCAATTGATGAAATTGTTTCTGAATTCGGTGGTATTGGATCCTATCAAGAAATCGTTGGGGTAAATCCTTATGATCCTACTGAGCCAGTTTGTGGTTTATCCGCCCAAAATATATTTAAATTGATGACTGAGGGGGAACACGCTGTTGATCCAGTAAAAGCGGCCCAGACAGGAAAAATAGATGGCAATGAATTTGCTAAAAGAGTTGATCAGCTCAATAGTACAAAAAATTATGTTGCATTAGTTAATGATCGTCGACTGGGGCATATGTTTTTAATTGATCTCCCATCCAATGATCAGGAAACAGTGGGATATATCTATCAATCAGATTTGGGAGAAGGGGCATTGCCTCCGCTTAAAATAGCAGATTGGTTAAATTCCAGAGGAAAAGATCCCGTTCATCCTAATAAATTAAAAACATTGTTAAGTCATGAGTTTAATCTATTATCTGATGATGAAAAGAGAGCATTAGTTTCAGAGACGCTTGATATACATAAAGATGCATCTAATGTTAAATTGGATAGAGTAAAGAGAGATCAAGGCGTGGATATTTATTTGACCGAATACGATGCTAATAGCTTTTATGAAAATATTGAAACATTAAAATCTAAACTTGATAACGATACTTGATAATTATGATAGAAAATTTAGTAAACCCGAATGAATTGTATTATTCAAATATTTATATTAGGATTGCGAAAATAATATTAGGTAAATCAAAATCTTAGATGTAATAAATTTAACCAATACAGTGGAGTGGGCCTATTAATGTTAAAACATGCTAATCCTCAAACAATATCCACACAACGTACTAGAAATAGTGCCACGCAGTCGCCATTATCGAGTTCTTCTGGTGGACATCTTGAGCTTTCAAATAATGAGATGGAGTCGGGGGAAGGTTATAAAAGCAGGCAAACCAAAGGATTGAAGCAATTTCTTGCGGATAGAAGCCTTAATAAGGGATATATTTCCCCGTTGAGGAATAAAGGGTTATTGGTGGGGAGTGAAGAGGCGCCAATTAACGTGCCCGTCATAGCCCATCGTTATGACAGTAATCGGGAACTTGCACAGGCAATGCCTTTGAGAAATAACGTCCCCCGTCAGGAAAATCCTTTTCATGATGTTGTAATGGGATTTCTTGGTGATCAAGTGACATCATCAGAATCGGGTTCAGGAGCGATAGGAGTACATTGGGGAAAAAATACGTTAGACCCCAATATTACCGGGATTAATGTGGTGAATGGCGCATCGGGAACCGTGGGGATTAGAATTGCTTTGAAGGATATTCAAGCGGGACATCCGGTTATTGTTACGTCTGGCGCATTGAGTGGTTGTACTATGATATATGCCGTGAAGGATGGCTATTTTTTTGCTTATCATACGGGACAGAGACCCGGAGATAATGAATGGAAAACAGGTCGGCAGGGTGTTGTTGCTACTTATGAGAGCCATAAAGCCCTTTCGCCGGACAGCGAGCCGATGACGGTTGGCGAACAGAATAACGATCTGGTGAATATATTTGCAAAGTATGATCAGAGTGTCATTACCTATATGGGTAAACCGGGCGTGGTGATTGATAATGAGGCAGAGAATGTTGGCGTTTTTAACTATGACGAAATGAAGCCTGAAAAACCTGCTATTAGGGCTGGTTATAGTTATGCGCTGTTGGCTAGAGATGATAAAGGAAAGATCAATGTCAAAGTATTGTCGGAAGATGCTACTGTTTCACCCGGCAAGAAAGGTAATACTATTGAGGTCATTAATTCGTTTAAAAAACGGTTGTTATAATATAGTAGGTTTGTTTAATGTTTTTTTATTTAAATCCAGCGATATTCTTTACTATCTGATTTGTCAGAAATTGATTGATTTATTTTGTAGTTAGAAAAAAAGCATGGCAATGTTGTTTGGCATAAAATAATAATATCAGGTATCACAAGTTCAGCCATTATAGAGAGCGTAGAAATGTTCAAGAATGATATTCGCGAAAAAGCAGTTACATCTGGTAAAAGCAAAACTTCGAATGAAGGGTTGTTGGACGCATTACATTTGGAATTACCTAATGTAAAAGCAGTTATGTCAGCTTATAAAAAACAGCTTCCTGAATTTGGTGATTTTAATAGAAAAACGCAATTAATTCTCAATGCTTCGCAAGAGTTTGGGCAATTGAAACCTGCAAAGCAGCGTAAATTCTCTAAACCGGGTTTAAAAAAGGAAGGTGTTTCTGATGGAAATTTCATTTATTCAAAAAAATCTCTGCAAGATTTCGCCGCTCATGCAGGATATGTGCATAATGGCGATTATGACGATGAATTTGTTAATTTTAAGGATAATGATAGAAATTTAGCGAATGGAAGATTATTCCCGGGTATTAGCTTGATTAAACGTCCGAAATTATCAATAGTAAAAGATAAAGAAGAATGGAAAATGCAACAAAGTGACGAGGCCGAAGCTTATAAGATTACTGATATTGAAGCCTTTATTTCAGGGATAAGAGAGATGTATGGTAAGGAAAACCCTTTGCACCCTGTAGTAGAATCTTTGATCAGAAATCATATTATTAATAATCAATATATATTACCGACGATGGCGGGTATTGCTGGTTTGCATGCAGAGGTACAAGCACTGAATAATTTATTGACTTTAGAAGATGAAAGGGCAGGGGAAGCTGTTGGGAGTCGGAAAATAGGGGAGTATATGCGGGATATGTTGCAATCATCTATTTTTACTCAGCGATTAACAACAAAACAAGCTGGAGATGATTTTGCCGCTTGTCATAACTGTTCGGGGATATTGTCATCACCGGTCAATGTTATTACAGGAAAAGTGCAAAGTGCAGGAAGTAATTTTTCATCAACATTATCTCGATATAAAAAATCGCAGGAATCACCAATATAAAATAAGATCTTTTTTATGCCTGAGTGTTTCACTTCTCAGGCATTTTATTTGCTTATTATTGGTTTTTTATGTGAATATTAGCTTAATAGGAATTAATTATTTTTCATAGTTTCGAGTATCCAATTATTGAAAAAACTGACCTTAGTAAACTGTTCTGCTGGTTTTAACAGTGAACGAGAGACTAATCCAGAAACTAAATAGTCGTTGTTATTTGTTTTAACCATTAATGGCCCGCCTGAATCTCCGCCGCCGACACCGCCATTTGGATTGCCAGAACAAATATTTATTTTGGGATCATAATTTGTATCAGGATATCCTGGGGGGACTTCGATACATTTCTTATCATCAAGAATATGTTCATTGGTTTTCATTAATATATCTGGAGTTAATACGCTTTCCGTCCTGCCAAAACCAATAACCGTTAATTCTGTACCAACGGGTAGTTCAATGTTTTCGTTTATTCCATTGAGTTTTGCAAATGCGTTACTATGAGTATCTCGGTTGAGCTTAATTAGCGCTATATCATATTGTCCTCGTTTTCGTGCTTCTTTTTTTGTTCCCGTTTTATGCTGAATATTCTCTGGCGATGTAAACCAGTTTGGATGAATAATTATTTTCTCAATATCAACTTTATCCTTATATATTGGTGTCGGTTTATATCTTTCTAATCCTACATAGATTGTGGATTTAATATTATCATCTTCAACACAGTGAGCTGCTGTTAAAACCCAACGTTTATTGATTAATATAGAGCCACAATGATGTCCTTCAATATTTCCATCTTTTGTATTAAGTGCCGAATAGAATGGGAATTCATTCGATGCGGCAGGCTCACCGTTTATTATCTCTATTTCTTCGGCGCTATATGCCATCGATGAGAATGATAGCGTGCTGATAAAAGCCATAATGAAAAGCAATTTTTCTTTCATAATGTAATCCTTGTATAATACGATGATAGAGATAAAATTCCATCGTATACTATATCAATACGGTCTGGCAGAATAACAATTATATGCATATTTATACCTCATTTATAGTTAATGGGTTTTTATTATTTAAAATTAAGTTAAATAAATATTTGTTATTGAGTAACTTGAGGTTTTACAATATGGATAAGATTGTTTTAATATTATTAACAAGCAAGTGTGGGTAATCTTATACCTTATTGTCTAATTGAATTGTGTTAAATGCACGGTTTATTTTTGGTAATTAAAGATATTATTGAAATTAATAGTATCAAGAAGAATATAAAAACATTAAATATATAATATTATATTGCAATTTTATTGAATGATATTATGAAGATATATAGTAATGATATCATTTAATCGATCTGAAGGATATTAACGCCATTTTGTTGCACAAGAAACTTGATTTACTTGATTTATGTAACTATCATTAGTTACATCCTTGAGAGAAAGGACGAATATGTAAGTAAAGCGGAGAAACTGATAAAAAAGTTTCTTAATAGCCAAAAGACTTTTGAATGGTCTGAACTTGTTGTGTTATTAAGTCTATTAAATTATGAGAAACAAGAAAAGCAAGGTTCAAAGGTACGATTCTTCAATCAATCAATCATTGATTCACACAATTTTAATGCACCGCCCTCATCCTGAAAATTACATTAAAGGTAGCACATTAAAAGCGGTGAAACAGATTCTAAAAGAAGTGGGGTTGATATGAAATATTTAAAATATAAAGGTTATTTAGGTACAATTGAATTTGATCTGGAAAACAATACTCTTTTTGGTAAATTGGAATATATCCGTGATTTAGTGACTTATGAAGCCAAAACAATTGCAGAATTGGAAAATGAATTTAAGATCTCAATTGATTTGTATTTGCAAGACTGCAAGGAATTAAATAAAAACCCTGATGTGCCATACAAAGGGGTTTTTAATGTTAGAGTTAATCCAGAATTGCATAGAAAAATTGCAGAATTAGCACTTGAAGAAGATGTGACGGTTAATGCTTTCGTGAATCAAGCGCTAGAAAATGAAGTCAGTAAACATCATGTAGGGTCTTAATAACCTTATCGGATTAATGACAAAGGTCTAGCCATCGGCTTAGGTCTTTGATCTAATAGAAGCACTGGAAAATGGATACCTCGATAATTGATAAATGAAATTTTATAATAGGTTATAGTATGATCAATGTATTAATTTAGCCTCTTAATTTTTAAAGAGGCTAAATGATAATTTTGCTAATGATTTGGTGTTTATAACACCAGATCCAGAATGATGACGCCACATAAGCCAATCGCCCATGCAATAGTGGTTGGTATTGACCAAACGATCATCTGTTGTTTGGCATCTTTGATTCCCATCATACGGTTAACGACCCAGAATAGGCTGTCATTAAAATAACCGAAGAATAACGATCCCATCGTTGCTGCTTGTGCGGCAACCAGCATGTTAATTCCCGGAATTTGACTAATAATTGGCGCGGAAATAGAAGCGGCGGTAATCATTGCCACAGTGCCGGAACCTTGAATTAAGCGAACCAGTGTCGCGATGATAAATGGAATCAATACCGGTGTTAGGGGGAGATTGGCGATATATTGCGCCAGAATGGTGCCGGTACCACTTTCACGCAGTACCGCTCCTAACGCGCCGCCCGCTCCTGTCACCAATAAAATAATACCGGCAGCTTGTAAACCCTCTTCCAGACGATCAATCACTTCATGTTTATTGACTTTTGGCATTAAGGTATAAACCGCCAACAATACACTGATGGCTAAGGCAATAACCGGTGCGCCAAGGAAATCAAATGTCTGGAAATAGAAGTTGTTTTCTTGTCCAGTAAAAGTTTCAGTGTTTAGTAGCAGGCCATTAATGGCTTTAATGAAGATCAAAACGATAGGGACAATAATCGGCAACAGGGAGAAAAATAGGCTCGGTAGCGGTTTGTCCGCCTTTTCTTCCATGTAGCGTTGGTGGATTGTTTGTAAATCTTGCGCTTCTTCTGCTTCATCAATGGGTTGAAACTCAGGATATTTTACTGCTAACCATTTGGCATAAAATACAATGCCAATAACGCAAGGCACCGCCAGAACCATACCGGTTAACATCATAGCGCCGACATCTACGCCAAAAATACCGGCAACCCCCAGTGGCCCCGGTGTTGGCGGAACAGTGTGGTGGGTAACAACCAATCCTCCGGCCAGCGCCACGCCAAGTGTTAGAAGATGACGTTTTCCCTTTTTCGCGAGTGCCTTTGCCAGTGGATAGAGAATAACAAAGGCAGAGTCGACGAAAATCGGAATACTGACAATATAGCCGGTGATCGCTAATGCCCACTCTTCGCGTTTTTTACCTAACCATTTGATAAAGCTGTAGGCTATCTGTTCCGCGGCGCCGGAAACTTCCAGCACTCGTCCCATCATGACTCCCAGACCGATAACAATGCCGATACTGCCCAGTGTGGAGCCAAAGCCTTTAGTCATAACATCAATGGTATTTGCTGCGGTTAAGCCACCAGATAGCCCGGCGATCGCCGCTGCGATGAGCATTGCTAATAAAGCATGAACACGGGTACGTAGTACCAGAAAGATCAACGCAAATACGGCTACACCCAGACCAATGACCGGAATGTAGAGTTCCATAATTAGCCTCCAGATAGGGACAAGTTATTGGTGATAAAAGCCCGGATTGCATCACTGAAAGTATTATCAGCATGAAAACCTAGTGATAAGCCACGACTGATATCGAAGTGACCCGGCCAACTGGCGACAATACGGTTAATGTTTTCGTCTGGCTCGAAGCGGATGAGTTTCACTGTTTTCTGCCCGGCAACTTCTGCCAGTGCGTCAATCATGCCCTGAACCGTGATACTTATACCCGGTAAATTAACTGTACGGGAAAGACCAAATTTTTCCGCCGGAATTTGAATCGCATGGATAAAGTTGCGGATTACGGTTTCAGGGCTGGAAAGCCATAAAGTAAGATCGCGGGAAACCGGGCAGATGCTGCTTTCTCCGCGCAGAGGTTCACGGATGATAGCACTGGCAAAAGAGGATGCCGCTTTGTTTGGTTTCCCGGGACGGATACTGATTGTTGGTAGACGGAGAACTCGGCCATCGACATATCCTTTGCGGGAGTAATCGTTAATCATCAATTCACACATGGCTTTCTGTGCGCCATAGGATGATTGAGGATTAACCGCACATTGTTCGGTAATGGTTGCGGGTAATTCTCCGCCGAATACGGCCAAAGAGCTGGTGAAAATAAATTTCAATTGTGGATTTTTGACCCGTGCAACGTTTAATAAGTTGCGAGTAGCATCAAAGTTAACTTGCAAACCGAGATCAAAATCGCTTTCAGCGTGGCTACTGACAATGGCAGCGAGATGGAATAGTACCGCACTGTTTTCATCGATCAGCTTTTCCGCGGCTCCTGATTGAGTTAAATCCAGTGCCAGACATTGGACGCGGGGATCGTTAACCGGTGATACAGGACATTGAATATCGGTCAATATGAGTTGGTCGAAATTTAATGTTTGATGGTTGTTTAGTAAAGCGTTGGTTAGTTGCTGACCCAGAAAGCCGGCTCCACCAGTGATGATTACTTTCATTGCGACTCTCCTTGTTTAATAGCTTTGGTTATATATACCCGTCATCTTTCAAGTTGCCTCTTTGTTGGCTGCACTCTCTCACCCCGGTCACATAGTTATCTATGCTCCCGGGGATTCGCTCCCTTGCCGCCGCGATGCATCTTGAAATCTTTAGGGTATACCCGTTATCTTTCAAGTTGCCTCTTTGTTGGCTGCACTCACCCCGGTCACATAGTTACCTATGCTCCCGAGGATTCGCTCCCTTGCCGTCGCGACGCATCTTGAAATCCATAGGGTATAGGGTTCTTATCCTTATACGCTGACGGTATGTAATATCAGATTGTGTTCTCGTAATTGTTGCTGCACTTTCGGTGGAAGCTGGCTGTCACAGACAATATCATCCAAACTTGAAAGCGGGCAGACGCGAAACATGCCGTATTTGCCATATTTACTGCTATCAGACACCAAAACACGTCGGCGGGCGATTTCCAATACTGCTTGTTTGACTAAAACTTTTTCTTCATGCGGCGTGGAGACACCATGTTCCAGATCCCATGAGCTGGTGCTAATAAAGGCAATATCCACATTTAGGTTGCGAAGCAACATAGCGGCGATAGGGCCGACACAGGAATGATTTCTCTTATCTACCTGTCCCCCGGTATGGAACAGATTTAATTGGGGTTTGTTCATCAGGTATTGGGTAATGGAAAAATCGTTCGTGATGATAGTGAGGTTAAAACGCTCAGCCAGAACCTTGGCGATTTCAAACGTGGTGGTGCCGGCGTCAAGATAGACCACTTGTCCATCTTCAACCATAGAGACTGCGTAGTGACCAATTTCCCGCTTATGACGATGATTAAGCCGGGCTTTTTCATTCCAGGGCAATTCCTGACGTAAAACATCACTAAGTTGCACGCCGCCACTGACGCTAACGACCTTTCCTTCCTCCTCCAGAGTGTGGATATCCCGCCGTACTGTCATATGTGAGACATTCATCAGTTTAACCAGCGCGCTGATGGAAATTGTCTGATATTCATGTACGTAACGATAAATAAAGTCTCTACGCTCTGATGGAAGCATATTTTCTCCTGATTATTTCTGTACTTTGGTCAACCAATTCAGACCATCTTCTGTGTGACCCGCAGGGTGATATTCACAGCCAAACCACCCTTGATAGCCCATTTCATCTAGTTTGTTAAATAGCCACGGATAGTTCACCTCGCCGCTATCGGGTTCGTGGCGGTCGGGCACGGAGGCAATCTGGATGTGACTGAATTTACCCCATAGACGTTCAATGGCGCGGAGCAAATCTCCTTCCATAATCTGGCAGTGATAAAGATCTAGCTGGATAAAAACATTTTGACGGTCAATTGATTTGAGTAATGTTTCAGCCTGATGCTGAGTCGTCAGAAAGTAACCTGGCATATCACGAGTATTAATCGGTTCAATTAATACGTTGATGTTATGTTCTGCCATCACATCAGCGGCATGTTGAATGTTGCTGATATAACATTCACGTTGTTGTATCAGAAATTGGGCATCCAGTTTTCCCGCCATCGCATGAACTTGCTTGCAGTTCAGCGCCAGTGCATATTTCAGCGCGGTTTGTACACCTTCGGCAAATTCTTTTTCACGGCCAGGAATAGAGGCGATCCCCCTTTCTCCCGCGTCCCAATTTCCGGCGGGCATGTTGAACAGAACTTGGGTTAATTGATGCTGTTTTAATAGGGCGGCCAGTTCTTCCGCCGCCGCTTCATAAGGAAACAGATATTCAACGCCTTTAAATCCAGCTTTGGCTGCACGGGCAAAACGTTCTGTGAAAGGTACGTCGTTGAACATCATGCTCAAGTTCGCCGCAAATTTAGCCATGATGAATTCCTTGTTTGTTTACTCAGTTCTTGGGGTAACGAGTTTCAAGTTCTTGCACTTGCTCTTCATTTAATGTGGTGAAGCCATGTGGCAGTAACGTTAAATAGAGCCGGGCGGTATCTTCCAATTCCTCTGCGTTGAAAAAAGCTTGCCGTAAAGTTTTGCCGCCGACAACAGGTCCGTGGTTGGATAGCAGGATTGCGTTGTGTTTTGCGGCCAGCTTCGCAATTTCCTCGCCGATTCTTTCATCTCCTGGTGGTAGATATTTGACCAGAGGCAGTTTTCCAACTCGCATCACATAGTAGGGCGTAATGGGCGGCAGACAGTTACTTTTATCCAGATTGGATAGGCAGGAAAGGGCGGTTAACCAAGGGGAATGTAGATGGACCACCGCACGGCATTCGGGACGGTTGCGATACATTGCCAGGTGCATGGAAACTTCTTTGGTGGGTTTGTCACCGGATAGCCAGTTACCTTCCGCGTCCAGCTTACTCAGGCGATTGGCTTGCAAGTCGCCAAAACTGGAGTTGGTCGGCGTGATGATAATCGCGCCATCTTCCAGTTTGGCACTGATGTTACCTGCGCCGCCGCTGCTATAACCTCGGTAGAACATTGAGCGAGCCCATTCGACTAATTCTATCCGTAGTGCTTGTTCACTCATGAAACATCTCCTGTACATGCAGGAAGAAATCAATATCGCCGAAGTTGCCTGATTTTAACGCCAGCCAATAATTGTGTTGTCGATCGTGTACCCAAGGTACGCCCGGGGCGATTGGCGCACCGATATTGAACTGTTTGATATCCAGACTTTGTACTATCTTACCGGCGGTTTCGCCGCCTGCGACAATGAAGGTGTTGAATCCGAGCTGACACAGGCTTTTTACAACCTTGGCGAAGGTGTTTTCTATTGCTTTACTGGCAGTGGCGGCGCCGTATTGTTGTTGGATTTTCTGTAATGTTTCCGGGGGGTGAGTTGCGTATAGCATGGGCGCCAGATGGTTTTTGGATTGCTGAATAACCCACGCGACCAGTTTTTCGGCATATTGTGGATCTTTGATGCATGAATCAATATTCAGGGCCTTGGCAGGGGCCAGTTTCTGGTACAGGGCAACTTGTTTGTTGGTCATGATGGAACAACTGCCGGAAAGGATCACAGTGCGTCTATTCTCGGCGGATGGGGTTGCCCCTTCCAGTTGGCATGGCATTAATGGCTTACCGGTGTCGGTGCTGGCAAGGGCAGCGCCAAGGCCGGAACCCCCAGTGATTAATTTCAGTTCTGACGCCGCTCTGGCAATAGGCAGCAGGTCATTCATGGAGAAGGTGTCTGTTACCGCGTAACGTATGTTTTGTTGTTGTAAATGATTTATTCGTTCGCGGATTGCCTGTTCTCCCTGGTGTACGCATGCCAGATCCACCAGATCTGCTTTTCCCTGAGCCTGTTGTTCCATCAGGCGTAGTAAATTGGCGTCTGTCATTGGTGTTACGGGATGGTGCTGCATCCCGCTTTCATTAAGTAGTTGACCATTAACAAATAGATGTCCATGTACAACTGTTCGCCCGTTAACCGGGAGGGCAGGAGAGATCAGCGTGATGTCTGTTTTCAGTTCATCCATCAGGGCATCGGTGACCGGTCCAATGTTGCCTTTACTGGTGGAGTCAAAAGTTGAGCAGTATTTGAAGAATATTTGTTGACAACCGGCTTTCTGACGTAACCAACGGCAGGATTTCACCGCGTTATTCACCGCTTCGTCTATCGGGCAGGAACGGCTTTTCAGGCTGATAACGATAGCGTCAATATCCTGTGGAATAGCGGTATTTTCATCAGGCGTATTCAGTAGCTGGACGACTCGCCAGCCGCTTTGCACCATAAAACCGGCGATATCGGTTGCGCCGGTAAAATCATCGGCGATAACGCCCAATTTAATGGTCATTACTTTTTCTCCGGCAAAGTGATACCTTTAAATGTTTTGATAACCGCGCTGTCATCCCATTGGCCGAAACCTTCGTTACTGGCGGCAAGGAACATTTGATGGGCAGCGGCTGATAATGGTAGTGGGAATTTCAGATCTTTACCTGTTTCTAATGCTAATCCCAGATCTTTGACAAAAATATCTACAGAGGATTTGGCGGTGTAATCTCCCGCCAGAATATGGGGAACGCGGTTTTCAAACATCCAAGAGTTACCGGCAGCGTGGGTTACAATATCGTACATCAATTCTAGGGAAATACCGGCTTTAGCTGCCAATGCCATACTTTCTGCGGCGGCTGCAATATGTATACCTGCAAGTAGTTGATGGATTGTTTTAACGGTAGATCCTTGACCAACTTCATTTCCGACATGGTAGAGGCGTTCGGTGGTGGCATCAAATACGGGTTTTAGTTGTTCAAATAACGCGGGTTCGCCGGAAGCCATAACGGTAAGTTGGCCTTGTTCGGCTTTTAGTGCGCCACCTGAAATAGGCGCGTCCAGCATGTTGAGGTTGTATTGGTTAAGACGATGGGCAAAATCTTTAGCTTGTCCTGCGGCAACGGTACTGTGAAGCACAATGATCGTACCGGCTTTTAGTTGGTTGACTAGCGGTGTTTCGCCTTCGAACAGGATGCTTTCTATTTGAGCGCCATTGACGACGACGAGTAGGATAGCATCCAGCTCTGGCGCCCAGTTTACGGCGCTGTTTGCAGCCGCCTTAGCGCCCGCTTGCAGAAGCTGGTCACAGGCTTCTGGATTTAAGTCAAATCCATATGTGGGAATACCCGCGCGTATTAACGCGCGGGCAATTCCCATACCCATAGCCCCCAATCCTATAATTCCTATTTTTTGTGTTGATTGGTTCATGATGGTTCCCTAGTGTTGTTGTTATAATTTGTTATTTTTTATAATTATTTCACATGAAATTTCACAAATACACGATGGTTATCACATTCGAATGCCCGCTGTTTGAAGATGGATTTTATTTTAATTGTTTGATTTATATGGTTTATATTGGGTGATTGTGGAATGTTAAGTTTCACATAATGGTGTGATGAGAAATATGGTTGTGAGAGCACACTAAGGTGGGTAAGCGCGTTTAGTTGAGTTCTTTTAGAGGTGTTAGTTAGTCTCTGGAGCTGTTTAAGGATAGATAATTTAGGAGCGTTGATGTAGGTTGTCTGTCTTCGGATGAGTAGGGGGATATCGGGTGCTAAGAAGTATTTGTGGTGGTGGGGGAAGGATTCGAACCTTCGAAGTCTGTGACGGCAGATTTACAGTCTGCTCCCTTTGGCCGCTCGGGAACCCCACCAGATTTTGAAATGTATCACTGTTGTTGACAGCGGACGGAATCATATCAGATGAACCGCTGCTGTAAAGCATATATTGAAAAATAAGTGACTATATGCTGATTTTCCAGCCTTATTGATCTTGTTGTGAGCAAATAAGTGGTTTGTTTGCTGGTGGCGGGGGAAGGATTACTCGTCACTGCGTTCCTCGCCCTGCGGGCCAACGCGTCGCAAGCGCCGCATTGTTGTTTCGCTACGCTCAACTCGAACCTTCAAAGTCTGTGATGGCAGATTTACTGTCTGCTCCCTTTGGCCGCTCGGGAACCTCACCCGATTTTGAGAAGTATGATTGTCGTTGACAGAGGACGGAATCACATCAGATGAACCGCTACTGTAAAGCATATATTGAAAAATAAGTGACGATATGTTGGTTTTCTACCTTTATTGATCTTGTTGTGAGCAAATAAGTGGTTTGTTTGCTGGTGGTGAGGGAAGGATTACTCGTCACTGCGTTCCTCGCCCTGCGGGCCAACGCGTCGCAAGCGCCGCATTGTTGTTTCGCTGCGCTCAACTCGAACCTTCAAAGTCTGTGACGGAAGATTTACCGTCTGTTCTCTTTGGCCGCTCGGGAACCTCACCCGATTTTGAGAAGTATGATTGTCGTTGACAGAGGCCGGAATCACATCAGATGAACCGCTACTGTAAAGCATATATTGAAAAATAAGTGACGATATGCTGATTTTCCAGCCTTATTGATCTTGTTGTGAGCAAATAAGTGGTTTGTTTGCTGGTGGTGAGGGAAGGATTACTCGTCACTGCGTTCCTCGCCCTGCGGGCCAACGCGTCGCAAGCGCCGCATTGTTGTTTCGCTGCGCTCAACTCGAACCTAATTTAAATAGGGTTATCGAGGTTATTTTTTATTGATATTTGGAGTTATTGGGGTTATTGTTATTGCCAGGTTAAACGGATAGGAGTTGATTTGAGAAGTGCAGATTTAATTAAAGAAGTTGAGAAAAAAGGGTGGGTACTGGTAAGAATCAATGGGAGTCATCATCATTTTAAACACCCTGAACGTAATGACTTGTTGACAATTCCACATCCAAAACAGGAAATCAAAGTGGGATTGCTCAGGAAAATACAGAAGCAAGTGGGGCTGTAAGCCCCCTTATCTGCATCTGCACTAATCAAATTTCTTAAAATTATTGGAGGAGTATAACGTGTTATATCCTATTGCGATTGAAATTGGTGATGAGAACCACGCTTACGGCGTGGTTGTGCCCGATATATCAGGTTGTTTCTCTGCGGGTGATTCAATGGAGGATGTAATAAAAAACGCCAAGGAAGCTATCTCTGGGCATTTAGAGTTATTGGCCGAAATGAACCAATTACCCCCTGAAGCGAAGCCATTAGATTACTGGATCAAAGATGAAGAATACTCAGGGTGGGCATGGGCTGTAATTGACATTGATGTTGAACCATATTTAGGTAAATCGACAAAATTCAACGTCACTCTGCCTGATTTGTTATCAAAGAAAATCGATGATCAAGTTAAAGCAAGTCCAAACCTGTATAAGAATCGTAGCCACTTTTTGCAAGTGGCTGCTTTGCATGAATTGCAAAACGGTATTTAGTGTTGTGAATAAATAAGCGGTCTGTTTGTTGGTGGCGGGGAAAGGATGACTCGTCACTTTTGAAAAGTCACTGCTATTGCTTACAGCGGCTAGGATCACATTAAATCAATCGCCGCTGTAAAGCATATGCTTGAAAAGAAGCTACTGTGTGCTGCTTTTGAGCCTAATTAATTCAGTTTTAAAGAATTACAGTTCGGTTGCCGTAAACAAAAACTCGTTGAGCAAGAACCCAATATAGAGCATGGCTCAGAGCATTTTTTTCAACATCCCGGCCCGCTCTCATCATATCTTCAGCGGTGTATGTATGGTCTATGTTAATGACCTTCTGAGTAATAATTGGACCTTCATCCAGGTTATTATTCACATAATGCGCTGTCGCTCCGATGATTTTTACCCCTCTCTCGTAAGCCTGATGATAAGGACGCGCCCCGATAAATGCAGGTAAAAAGGAGTGGTGAATGTTAATAATCTGATTTGGATAATGCTGGACAAATTCTGGCGTCAGTACTCGCATGTATTTAGCTAATACCACGTAGTCAGGTTTGTATTGGTCAATCTGGGCAATCAGTTTTTCATCATGTTGTTCACGGGTTAAACCTTCATGACTAATCAAGTGGAAAGGAATGCCAAATTGCTCAACCAACGATTGTAATGTTGCGTGGTTGCCGATAACAGCGGCAATTTCAACGTCAAGCCCATCATAAGCGCTTTTCATGAGCAAATCCCCAAGACAATGCGCTTCTTTTGTCACCATAATGACAATACGCCGACGCCCCGCACTATTTAATTCCCGTTGAGAACCCACCGGAAGCGCATCATCTAAGTCAGCAAGAAATGTCTCATCATTGAAGATTCCTTCAAGCTCAGTACGCATAAAAAAGCGGCCAGTGCGATGATCGACGAATTCATTATTCTGAACTATATTCAGCTGGTGTTTGTAGCAAATATTCGTAATTTTGGCGATCAGTCCTTTGGCGTCAGGGCAAATAGTACGTAGAATTTTCTTTTGTATATGTTGATGTTGCATGAATAGGATTGTCCTTAAATATTTTGCGTTTTCTGTTTGTGGATCTTAACCACAACATTTTTTGTATTTTTTGCCTGAACCACATGGGCAGGGGCTATTACGGCCAATTTGAGGTTTTACGCCATCAATAGGTTTTACACCATCGATATAGTACCAACGCTGGTCTATACGAAGAAAACGTGAACGCTCATGAATAAGTTGCTTATCTTGGGATTTATGATCAAGAAAGCAAGCTGAAAATTCAACATAGGCTTCGTTATCATTTTTGCCTTTTTCAGTTGTAATAACATTTAGTCCGAGCCACTGGGTAACAATAAAACTCTGTTCTATGTCTAAACGCCACTTTTCAGCCTGGCAGTCAGGATGCCAGCTGGTAATAAGATAATCGGCGTTGTGCTTTACATAGGCACTGTATCGAGAACGCATCAGTGATTCGGCTGTCGGGGCAAATTTTATGTTTTGGAGATAAGGGGAACAGCAATCCGCAAAATCTATTCCACTACCACAAGGACATAGCTCTGTCAAAATAACTCCAATTGTAAAGGGTGAAATACCATTTTTATGGGTTTTCTATTGCAAAGAAACGTAAGAGAACAAATGATAGTCACTTAATTGAACTAATATGAGTGATAGTACCTAAGAAAAGGTGAAGGTCGCAATATTAAGGTAAGGGAGCGCATTTATGGAAAAGGCACTGGCAGGCAAAAAAATTCTGATTGTGGAGGACGAACCCGTTTTTTGTTCTTTGCTGGCAGGGTATTTGCAAACGTTGGGCGCTAAGGTATTAGTCGCATCTAATGGGGCTGTTGCACTACAGGTGCTGGGACGCGAAGCTCATATTGAACTTATTTTGTGTGATTTAGATATGCCGATTATGAATGGTATTGAATTTATTGCGAAATTGACGAATGAGGGTATTAGTATTCCGGTTATTATTATTTCAGCAACTAACAAGATGGCCGAAATTGATGAGGTGCTTCGTTTAGGAGCAAAAGATGTTTTATTAAAACCTGTTTCAGATCTTAATGAGATAAAAAAATCAGTGTTGGCCTATTTACATCCTACGGTCTTTATGTCTGATGCGATTGAGCAGAATAACTTGAATAAAGATTGGTTAACCCTAAAGCATAATTCAGATGAAGCATTAAATATGCTTAAGCAGTTACAACCTCCAGTGTCTCAAGTGATCGCTCATTGTAAAGTCAACTACCGAAAATTGAATATGATTGATAAACCAGGATTGATTCTCGATATGGCGGCGTTATCTGACAATGAATTGGCTTTTTATTGTCTGGATATTAGCCGCTCAAAAGAGTATGGTGTGATTTCAGCATTATTACTTAGAGTCGTATTTAACAGCTTGTTGCAAGAGCATATCGTGCACCATTCCCGGCGTTTACCCAGTATGGCAGGTATTCTAAATAGAATTAATAACTTGTTGGCAGGTGCGGGGTTACAAGGGCAATTTCCATTGCTGCTTGGGTATTATCATACAATCAATAAAACAGTTCTGCTCACTTCCGCGGGGTTACATGCCAGTATTAAATCGGGTAATCGTCAAATCCAATTAGATAGTGGTGTTCCTCTTGGGACGTTGAGAACGATTTGTTCGAATCAGGTTTGTTCCCATAGTGCTGAATGGCAATGTCGGATTTGGAATACAGATAGTCAAATAAATCTGATGCTTTCTTCAATGTATTCTGGGTGAATATTACCAAGGCGGAATTTTGCTTAAAATGGATTTTAAACATTAGGTCACGGTAATGTAATTAAACAGGACAGTGCTGTTTATCGGGGGGAATTAGCTGGTATACTTCGCCTATTATGCTAGGAATCTATCTAATCAGGCTATTTTATTTGCCGCTCTTTAGTACAAAGAGCGGATTTAGCGCTGCTCAGGTAAAAATGATATCTTTTTTGAGTAGTCAGAGGGGTAAACGAGGCGGTGAACTCTGTGTATGCACCGGTTTCTGCGCTCGGTTTATTGACATAAAATAATCAGTAATAATGATGCCTTATTAAAGAATCGGCACTGATTTTGAGTTGAAAACGGATTTGTTTCAGCCAAAAAACATCGGGAGAAAGATTAATGCCATTGGTAAACGAACTATCGGTAAACAAACCATCAGTAGAAAAACTATCAGTAAAAAAAACAGTAAAGAAAGCCGTTATTCCAGTAGCGGGTTTGGGAACGAGGATGTTGCCTGCTACGAAAGCAATTCCTAAAGAGATGTTGCCTTTAGTGGATAAACCGCTTATTCAGTATGTCGTTAATGAATGTATTGCCGCTGGCATTAATGAAATTATCTTGGTGACCCATTCATCAAAAAATTCAATTGAAAACCATTTTGATACCAGTTTTGAGTTAGAGGCAATCCTTGAGAAAAGGGTGAAGCGTCAGTTGTTGGATGAAGTTCAATCTATTTGTCCAAGTCATGTCACCATTATGCAAACTCGTCAGGGAATTGCTAAAGGATTAGGGCATGCGGTGTTATGCGCCAAGCCTTTAATTGGTGATGAGCCTTTTGCTGTGATACTCCCTGATGTTATTCTTGATGAGTTTAGTACAGATCTGACTAAATATAATCTGAGCGAAATGTTGGTCCGGTATAATGAAACGGGCGCTAGCCAAATATTAGTAGAACCTGTACCTCATGAAGAGGTCTCTAGTTATGGTATTGTCGATTGCCAGGGAGAAAATCTGCAACCCGGTGACAGCAAACCAATTAAGCGTGTAGTTGAAAAACCTGAACCGAAAGAAGCGCCATCAAATCTTTCTATTGTTGGCCGTTATGTGTTGTCCGAGAAGATTTGGTCATTATTAGAAAAAACAGCGCCAGGCGCCGGTGATGAAATTCAACTTACTGATGCAATTGCGATGTTAATAGAGAAGGAGTCTGTGGAAGCCTATCATTTGCAGGGTGTAAGTCATGATTGCGGCAATAAACTTGGTTATATGCAAGCATTTGTCCGGTATGGTATGAAACATCATACTTTGGGCAAAGAGTTTACTGATTGGTTAATGGCTTTGCAGGATCGGGTTAAAGAATAATTTTACGGAAATTTAGGTATTATATGAAAGTTACGGTATTTGGTATCGGTTATGTTGGTTTAGTTCAGGCGGCGGTTTTAGCTGAAGTCGGTCATGATGTTCTTTGTATTGATATAGATGCGAATAAAGTTGAAAATTTGAAAAATGGTCAAATTCCCATTTTTGAACCTGGTTTAGCTCCACTGGTTAAAAAAAATTATGAAGAAGGCCGCTTGAATTTTAGTACGGATGCAAAGGCCGGTGTTGCGCACGGTAAATTACAATTTATTGCTGTCGGCACGCCTCCTGATGAAGATGGTTCAGCAGATTTAAAGTATGTGACAGCGGTGGCTCGTACTATTGCTGAACATATGGAGAGCTATAAGGTCATTATTGATAAGTCTACGGTTCCTGTTGGTACCGCGGATAAAGTTAACGCCGTTGTTAATGAGACTTTGCGTCAACGTAATATTGATATTCCATTTGATGTGGTTTCTAACCCTGAGTTCCTTAAAGAAGGAGCGGCCGTTGCAGATTGTATGCGCCCTGAGCGGATTATTATTGGGTGTGACAATGAAAGAGTTGTTGACCTGATGCATGAATTGTACGAACCGTTTAATCGTAATCATGATCGTATGATTGTGATGGATATCCGTAGCGCAGAACTGACGAAGTATGCTGCTAACT
The DNA here is from genome assembly GCF_018448965.1 of Photorhabdus hainanensis. Lineage (NCBI taxonomy): Bacteria > Pseudomonadati > Pseudomonadota > Gammaproteobacteria > Enterobacterales > Morganellaceae > Photorhabdus > Photorhabdus hainanensis. The sequence goes on from NZ_RCWD01000014.1 coordinate 45,011, forward strand.
GTATGTTGGCAACGAAAATCAGTTTTATGAATGAGATATCTAATTTAGCAGAAATGCTTGGCGCTGATATTGAGCATGTTCGTCAAGGAATTGGTTCTGATTCCCGTATTGGCTATCATTTTATCTATCCGGGCTGTGGTTATGGTGGCTCATGTTTCCCAAAAGATGTTCAGGCGTTGATTCGTACCGCAGAGCAAATTGGTTATCAGCCTAAAATTCTTCGTGCCGTAGAGCAAGTGAACGAACTGCAAAAGCATAAATTGCCCTCTTTTGTCACGCGCCATTTCGGTGAAGATTTATCCGGTAAGACATTTTCTGTCTGGGGATTATCGTTCAAACCGAATACTGATGATATGCGTGAAGCATCAAGCCGTGTTTTGATGGAAGCATTATGGCAGGCGGGAGCCAAAGTACAGGCTTACGATCCGGAGGCGATGCAGGAAGCCCAGCGTATTTATGGTCAGCGCGATGATTTATTCTTGATGGGGACTAAAGAAGCGGCGCTGAAAGGGGCCGATGCCTTGATCATTTGTACTGAATGGCAAAGTTTTCGCGCGCCGGATTTTGATGTCATAAAAGAGTCTCTCAAGACGCCGGTTATCTTTGATGGCCGAAATCTCTATGATCCTGAGCGCCTGCAATCCCGGGGTTTTATTTATTATGGGATTGGTCGTGGCGCATCCATTAATCCGGTTATCTGAGTAATACAATGAAATTCTTAGTCACAGGCGCTGCTGGTTTTATTGGCTTTCATGTGAGCCAGAGATTATTGCAAATGGGGCATGAGGTTGTAGGTATCGACAACCTTAATGACTATTATGATGTGAGTCTCAAACAAGCACGGTTAGATCTATTATTTGATAAGCCAGGTTTTAAATTTGAAAAGCTGGATTTAGCCGACAGAATAGCCATTCCTGATCTTTTTTCTCGGCACCAATTCCAGCGGGTTATCCATCTAGGAGCTCAGGCGGGTGTTCGCTATTCGTTGCAAAACCCAATGGCTTACATTGATTCGAATATAATAGGGCATATCAATATTTTGGAAGGTTGCCGTCACAATAATGTTGAGCATTTATTATATTCTTCTTCTAGTTCTGTTTATGGATTAAATAGAAAGCAACCGTTTTCTACAAACGATTCAGTTGATCATCCAGTTTCACTATATGCGGCAACGAAAAAGTCAGATGAATTAATGTCTCATAGTTACTCTCATCTTTATCAGTTGCCAACGACAGGCTTGCGTTTTTTTACCGTATATGGCCCGTGGGGACGTCCTGATATGGCTTTATTTAAGTTCACCAAGGCTATGTTATCAGGACAGCCTATTGATGTTTATAACCACGGTAAGATGGTTAGAGATTTTACTTATATAGATGATATTGTTGAATCGATAATCAGATTGCAAGACATCATTCCCGTACCAAATGAGAGCTGGACGGTTGAAGATGGGCAAATATCTGCCAGCTCTGCCCCTTACTGTATTTATAATATTGGTAATGGTCAACCAACTAGACTAGGTGATTTTATTGAAGCCATAGAAGAATCATTAGGCATTCAGGCTAAGAAAAATTTTATGCCCATGCAAGATGGTGATGTTCTGTCGACCTGTGCTGATTCAAGTGACATTTTTCAAAAAATAGGGTTTGCCCCAAATACACCGGTGAAGCAGGGTGTGAAGCAGTTTGTCGAGTGGTATTTGAGTTTCTACCATAAGTCTAAATAAGATGAGGAGCCATTGGCTCCTTTTCTATTGAATCAACGACAGTGATCAGAGGGAAGTAAATAGTTGCGCCTGTTTGACTATTAATTTACCCAGGCATTGGCTAAACGAGTAACTAGCCTGCTTTATCGTAAAGAAATGATAGAAAAACGTGCAATTCGACTAAATTCTTCCCAAGGATACTTATACACGCTCATTCGATAGCCATTAATTCTTTTGTTATCTAAGTTGTTTAATAATAAAAACACCCTTCTATTTTAAAAGGGTGTTTTTAATTAAATTAACTTCAAAAACAATAGATTAGAGTAAGAAGCTTTCCAGAGTTCTTCCTTCTTCTTCAATTGCTTTTTTGATAACAGCAGGTGTACGTCCTTGGCCAGTCCAAGTTTTAGTTTCACCGTTTGTATCAACATACTGGTATTTAGCTGGACGAGCCGGACGTTTTGTTTTACCAGCAGATTTGCCGGCGCTCATTGTCTGAAGTAATTCGCTTGGATCAATTCCTTGGTCAAGAATCATTTTACGAACTTCTTCCAATTTACGTGTACGTTCCTCTAATTCAGCTTGTACCTGACTTTCTTCTTCACGACGCTCTTCAACAACGACGGTCAGTTTCTCAAGTATTTCATCCAAGAACTCAAGTTGGCATTCTCTTGCTTGAGCTCGTAAAGTACGGATGTTATTTAGGGTTTTTAAATCGCTCATTGTCCTGGTCTCAAATTATTAATGATGATGGCTGATGTGGATATAATAATAGAATGCTATTTTATTTTCTGCAATAGTCAATTTATCATATTCGGATAAAATGGCTCTTTTTTTTAAACGTAATTTCTTTACAAAAGTTATATAGCGCTTTTTATACAGCTATTTCGATTGTCATTCCCCAATAACATGTTCAGGGTACCTTTAACAAAGGGGGGACATGATAATCTCTCTAATTTATAAACCAGGTATATACTAAATCGGTAAGTAATTTTAACTGTTTCTTATCATACCTGCTAAAGCAGAATAATACTAAGTTAAAAAAAACTTATGACTAATCCATGAGTTATCGCTGATTTACTGTTACCGTTTTCTGGAAATCAATCACGCACATTATTAATTTGCATACGATATGCAACAAATCAGTCTGGCTTTCATTTCTTAATTTAAACATGAGCATTTGTCATTCAAATGTGCTTTATTACTTGGCTGGTGTGATGATGGTCATGAATCATTAAGACATCACTAAGCTAAATATTTCGCTATATCAACCGGGACAGCTTACTGGGATGGATAATCACGACGAAAGTTTATGGTAAACTCATCTGACTATATGGCTTTATAAATTTTGTTAAGGGGTAGGGCTGATGGCTCAACTTTATTTTTATTACTCCGCAATGAATGCTGGGAAATCGACATCCCTGTTGCAATCCTCATATAACTATAATGAAAGAGGGATGAGAACGCTGGTGTTTACCGCGGAAATTGACACCCGGTTTGAAAAGGGAAAAGTCAATTCTCGGATTGGATTATCTTCTGATGCGCTTCTGTTTAGTCAACAGACGGATATTGGCGAGTTGATCAGAAATGAAAATAAGCAGGCAAAAGTGCATTGTGTGCTGATTGATGAGTGCCATTTTCTCACGAAAGCACAGATTGAACAGCTATGTAAGGTGACTGACTATGATGATATTCCGGTTCTTTGTTATGGGCTGAGAACTGATTTTAGAGGCGAGCTTTTTAGCGGTAGCCAGTATCTTTTGGCGTGGGCTGATAAGTTAGTTGAGTTGAAAACTATTTGTCACTGTGGACGCAAGGCAAGTCGTACATTACGTTTGGATAGCGAAGGCATGGTCATTTATGATGGCGAACAAGTTGATATCGGCGGCAATGAAAAATATGTTTCTGTTTGCCGTAAGCACTATATGGATGCTGTCAGTGAAGTGAGGAAAAGTAAAAGAAGCAACATATGGATGCTGTCAGTGAAGTGAGGAAAAGTAAAAGAAGCAACATGTAATGGGTAATGGATAGTTTTTCTGTGAAGTAGTCAGGATGCTCTGTTTGCGAGTTTGTATTAACAATAGGGCACAGCGGTGAGTTAAAGGGCGCTGATATTAGCGCCCTTAAGTGATATTCAATCAGTTAATAAATTTGTTCTTATCGGCTTTCTTCTGCTGCGATGGTTTCAGTGAATTCTCGTCCATAGTATGAATCCAACAGCAATTGTTTCAGCTCAGAAATCAGTGGATAGCGTGGGTTAGCGCCGGTACATTGGTCGTCGAAGGCATCTTCGGATAACTTATCAATTTTTGCCAGGAAGTCAGCTTCTTGAACGCCCGCTTCGCGGATAGATGTTGGAATACCTAGCTCAGACTTGAGTTCTTCTAGCCAGGCTAATAGTTTTTCAATTTTTGTTACAGTCCGGTCGCCAGTAGCGGATAAACCGAGGTGATCGGCAATTTCAGCGTAACGGCGGCGGGCCTGTGGGCGATCATATTGGCTGAATGCAGTCTGTTTGGTTGGGTTATCGTTAGCGTTATAGCGAATAACGTTACAGATTAGCAGCGCGTTAGCCAAGCCATGAGGGATATGGAACTCCGAACCTAGTTTATGCGCCATTGAGTGACATACGCCCAAGAAGGCGTTAGCAAATGCAATCCCTGCGATAGTTGCTGCGTTATGAACCCGTTCACGGGCAACTGGATTAGTGGCGCCTTCGTGATAGCTGGCAGGTAGGAACTCTTTTAGCAGTTTTAGCGCTTGCAGTGCCTGCCCGTCAGAGTATTCGTTTGCTAAGACTGACACGTAAGCTTCCAGAGCGTGGGTGACGGCATCCAGTCCACCAAAAGCACAGAGTGATTCTGGCATATCCATGACTAGATTGGCATCAACGATGGCGATATTAGGAGTCAATTCATAATCTGCCAGTGGATATTTCTGGCCGGTTGCATCGTCAGTGACAACCGCAAATGGGGTTACTTCAGAACCGGTGCCGGAAGTTGTGGTGATGGCGACCATTTTCGCTTTAACCCCCATTTTTGGGAATCTATAGATGCGTTTACGGATATCCATAAATCGTAGAGCTAACTCTTCGAAATGGGTTTCAGGGTGTTCATACATCACCCACATGATTTTGGCCGCATCCATTGGGGAGCCTCCCCCCAAGGCGATAATAATGTCCGGTTTGAATGAGTGCATTTGTTCCGCGCCTTTACGAACCGTGCTTAGAGTCGGATCTGCTTCAACTTCAAAAAAAACTTCTGTTTCTATCCCGTGGGATTTCAGTACATCAGTGACTTGATCGGCATAACCATGATTGAATAAGAAACGGTCCGTTACGATAAAGGCGCGTTTTGCGCCGTCGGTTGCTACTTCTTCTAATGCCACAGGCAGGGAACCGCGACGGAAGTAAATTGATTTCGGAAGTTTATGCCACAGCATATTTTCTGCTCTTTTCGCCACGGTTTTGGTGTTGATGAGGTGTTTTGGCCCGACATTTTCAGAGATGGAATTTCCTCCCCAGGAGCCGCAACCTAGTGTCAGAGATGGAGCAAGCTTGAAATTGTAGAGATCGCCGATACCTCCCTGAGAAGCCGGTGTATTCACTAGAATACGAGCCGTTTTCATTTTATCGCCGAAATACTTGATTCGTGCCGCCTGATTGTCCTGATCGGTATACAAGCAGGAAGTGTGACCAATTCCACCCATTTCAACCAATTTTTCTGCCTTTTCTACGGCATCTTCAAAACTATTACCACGATACATAGCGAGCAACGGGGATAGTTTTTCGTGAGCAAAGGGTTCTGTTTCATCAATCAAACTCACTTCGCCAATCAAGATTTTGGTCCTTTCCGGAACATGGATGCCTGCCATTTCGGCAATTTTTGTTGCCGGTTGGCCAACAATCTCCGCATTTAGAGAACCGTTTTTTAGAATGATATCTTGAACAGCTTTCAGTTCCTCGCCTTGTAACAGATAACCGCCATGCGTAAAAAATCGTTTACGGACCTGTTCATAAACAGCATCCACCACGATAACGGATTGTTCTGAAGCGCAGATGACGCCGTTGTCAAAGGTTTTGGACATCAGAATAGACGCAATAGCACGTTTAATATCAGCCGATTCATCAATGACAACTGGGGTGTTGCCGGCACCGACGCCGATTGCGGGCTTACCAGAGCTGTATGCCGCTGTGACCATCCCCGGACCACCGGTCGCCAGGATCAGATTGATATCCTGGTGATGCATCAATGCATTGGAAAGTTCAACAGAGGGTTCATCAATCCAGCCAATAATATCTTTTGGCGCCCCTGCCGCAACCGCAGCGGACAGAACTAACTCTGCTGCTTTGGTTGTTGCTTTTTTAGCGCGGGGGTGGGGGGAGAAAATAATACCGTTACGGGTTTTTAGACTGATAAGAGCCTTAAAAATAGCGGTAGATGTTGGGTTTGTGGTTGGCACAATACCGCAAATTAAGCCAATAGGTTCAGCGATAGTGATGGTGCCGAATGTTTTGTTTTCAGACAAAATGCCGCAGGTTTTATCATCTTTATAAGCGTTATAGATATATTCGGAAGCAAAGTGGTTTTTGATCACTTTGTCTTCGACAATGCCCATACCAGATTCTGCTACAGCTAATTTTGCTAAAGGGATACGTGCGTCTGCTGCTGCAAGAGCCGCAGCGCGGAAGATTTTGTCAACTTGCTCCTGAGAAAAGTTAGCAAATTCACGTTGTGCTTTTTTTACCCTGGCAACCAGTTCGTGCAGTTCAGTAACATGAGTTACAGTCATAAAGAAGTACTCCTGAAAATATTAAAAATCTTTTAATATCAATAAATAAGTATTTTTTAGACTATTTAGCTTGGTGATTTTTTGGTAGCTACAGGTTACCATTTGGTATTAAGTATATATTGATCTTAATCACATAAATCTCAAGCTGACTCCTTTCAGCTCAGGTTGATGATAGTTATTATTGAATGAGTGTAAATTAGAGTTAAATAAGGTTAAATTTCTAATCTAATGAAAATATTGGGTTAACAACTTGTTATATAAGATATTTTAAATTGGAAAATGAGTTGCGGTCGATGGAAAATGGAACTTTACCAGTATAAAGTGAAGAAAAAATTAAGTGTTCTGTGATTTTTTGGTGAGCGATCACAAGAATATTTTTAATAACACAGCGTAACTTTGTAGAGGTTATTTGTGGGTGACTTACTGCTGGATTTTTCTGGTTACATTAAGTTTTTTGTTGGGTTGTTTGCACTGGTCAATCCTGTTGGTATTTTGCCGGTTTTTATCAGCATGACTCACTACCAAGCCCAGTCGGCTCGTAATAGAACTAACTTGATTGCCAATACTTCTGTTGCCATTATTTTATGGACCGCTTTACTGTTAGGTGACGCAATACTACGTATGTTTGGCATTTCCATTGACTCTTTTCGTATTGCTGGCGGAATTTTGGTGGTGACCATCGCGATGTCGATGATTAACGGTAAGCTTGGAGAGGACAAGCAGAATAAGCAGGAAAAGTCGGAAACCGCCATTAGAGAAAGTGTTGGTGTTGTGCCGCTGGCATTGCCGTTAATGGCAGGTCCCGGCGCAATCAGTTCTTGTATTGTCTGGAGTTCTCGTTATCAGGGATGGCGGAATTTTCTTGGGTTGGTGCTTACCAGTGCATTGTTTGCTTTTTGCTGCTGGTTATTATTTCGATCTGCGCCTTTAGTCGTCAAATATCTGGGGCAAACAGGTATTAACGTTATCACTCGAATTATGGGGCTGTTGTTGATGTCTTTGGGAATTGAACTGATTGTGACAGGGATCAGAGCGCTATTCCCAGGGTTGCTTTGATATGATTTACGATAAAAGGTGTTAGTTTTTTTCTGGTGAAATTACAAATTATAATATTCTTATCATTTTTATTATAAAGCTTATATCATAGGCTTTTCTCACTTCTTTTACCGGTACTCCCTGAATTTTATACAAATAACCCAATATTTTTCTAAATTATTCTTTCCTGCTAGTTCAATGTGTAACTGGTTGCTTCCACCACTGTTTTGTGATGAATGTAGGTTTTTAATTTGCATTGATTGCAATTTGTTAAAATTATGTTTATTTTCATCTTTGGTCTAGCTTTGTTTACTATTTTAGTTAAGTTTAAAGTTGGTAATTTTATAAATATCAGTTAGTTATAGTGGTTATTGGCGTGTTTTATCAATTAATGTAATAGGTCGCACTAAGTTGTTTGTAAGGATGATTTTTGCAATATGGGCGCGATATTTTAACAGTTGATATGATAAGTCCGCTTTAATATTTAATCCGTTACTTTGGGCTAAATAATGTGAAGATACCGGCCTTGATGGGATATGTGGAATGAATAAGTCCATCAAACTGGAGGTAAAAAATGAAGATCAAACAATTAGAATTATATAAGTTTATTTACTGTATATTTTTATCATCAGCATTTCCTGTTACAGCCGTGTCTGCCGCTGAACTTCCAGATGGTGTGAAACTTGCGGATAAGCAGAAAATTATTATTAATAATGGCACAGAGGTTGCTTCGCTTGATCCGCATAAAGTCGAAGGCGTACCAGAAACCAATATTATTCTTAATCTCTTGGAAGGGTTAGTAAGTACCGGCTCCGAGGGAGTAGTTGTGCCAGGTGTTGCCACCCATTGGGAAAATCAGGATTACAAGGTATGGACTTTTTATCTGCGTGATAATGCTAAATGGAGTGATGGAGCGCCTGTCACTGCCCACGATTTTGTCTATAGCTGGCAACGATTAGCTGACCCAAAAGTAGGTTCGCCTTATGCCAGCTATCTTCAATATGCTTACGTTGAAAATGTTGGTGATGTTCTGAGGGGTAAAAAATCGCCTGATCAGTTGGGCGTAAAAGCGCTGGATGATCATCGTTTACAGGTGACTCTGACGCATCCCGTGCCTTATTTCGTCAGTATGCTCAGTCATACGGCAATGAAACCGGTGAAAAAGGATGTAGTTGAAAAGTTGGGTAATAAATGGACGTTGCCAGAAAATTATGTCGGTAATGGGGCGTATTCGTTGAAAGAGTGGGTGGTCAATGAGCGGATAGTGATCGAACGCAACCCTCGATATTGGAACAATGCAAAAACAGTTATTGATCAAGCGACTCTTTTACCCCTTCAATCTGAAACCAGTGATATTAACCGCTATCGTAGTGGAGAGATAAATATCACCAACAGTGCTATCCCGCCGACTCTGTATCAGAAAATGAAGAAAGAGATTCCTGATCAGGTTCGCGTCAGTCCTTATCTTTGTACATTTTATTACGAAATTAACAATAAAAAACCGCCGTTTACTGATGTCAGAGTCCGCGAAGCCGTCAAGTTAAGTCTCGATAGGGATATTATTGCCGGAAAAATTATGGGGCAGGGGCAAATACCGGCTTATGGTTTTACGCCAACATTTATCGGTGGCGGCGATTTTGTTAAGCCAGAATGGGCTAATTGGACACAGGAGCAGCGCAATAAACGCGCCAGAGAATTGTTAGCTCAGGCCGGTTTCAATCAGGCGAATCCATTGAAGTTCACATTGCTATACAACACCTCTGAGCAAAATAAACAGCAGGCTATCGCCGCCGCATCCATGTGGAAAAAGAATTTGGGAGCGGATGTGATTTTGCAGAATCAGGAATGGAAAACTTCTCTTGAAAGCCGCCACCAAGGGAATTATGAGGTGACTAGAGCAACCTGGTGTGCTGATTACAATGAACCTACGGCGTTTTTAAACATGTTGCTGTCAGACAGCAGTAATAACACGGCTTTCTATCAGAATAAAAATTTTGATAGCTATCTGGAACAGGCATTAATCGCTAAGGACGCTATTGAGCGTAAGAAATTATACCAGCAAGCTGAGTTTCAACTGGATAAAGACTCGGTGCTGATTCCCGTTTATTACCGGGTGAGTGTAAGGCTTGTTAGCCCATCAGTGGGAGGGTTTTCAGGGAAAGACCCATTGGATTATATGGATATTAAGCGACTGTATATGAAAAAAATTAAACAGTAGCTTTATTCAAAAGAGTTACTGAGTTCCTGCAAACAAAATCGTTCCTTTTGGATGCGGGTAGTAATCCACCCCTTATTTCTGGGCCGTCGGCCGAACAAGTTTGACGGTATAAAATTGGAGTAGAAAAAGATGATAAACACAACGAAAAAGAGACTACTTACTGTCAGCATCAGTGCTGCACTGAGTATGGTAATGGCAAGTCAGGTCTTTGCTGCAAAAGTACCTGATGGCGTTCAATTAGCTGATAAACAGGTTTTAGTCCGTAATAACGGCTCTGAACCGCAATCGTTAGATCCGCATAAGATTGAAGGGGTGCCAGAATCACATTTGGCACGTGATTTGTTTGAAGGTGTTGTCATCGTTGGCCCGAATGGTGAAATTTTACCGGGTTCTGCGACCAGTTGGGAAAATAAAGACTTTACCGTCTGGACATTCCATATGCGTAAAGATTCTAAGTGGTCTAATGGCGATCCTGTCACGGCCCATGATTTTGTTTACAGTTGGCAACGTCTGGCTGATCCTAATACCGCTTCTCCCTATGAAAGTTACCTCCAGTACGCCCATATCACCAATATTGACGACATTATCGGTGGCAAAAAGAAACCAGATGCTCTGGGAGTAAAGGCGCTGGATGACTATACATTGCAGCTTACATTGAGCGAAGCGGTTCCTTATTTACCAAGGCTTTTGGCTCACTCTTCCATGTCACCGGTGCATAAAGCTACGGTAGAAAAATATGGCGAAAAATGGACTCAGCCACAGAATTTTGTCGGTAATGGGGCTTATAAACTGAAAAATTGGGTAGTTAACGAACGTATTGTGATGGAGCGTAGCCCGACATACTGGGATAACAAAAATACCATTATTGATCAGGTTACTTTCCTGCCAATTTCGTCAGAGGTCACGGATGTCAACCGTTATCGCAGTGGTGAAATTGATATGACTTATACCAATTTGCCGATTGAGCTATTCCAGAAACTGAAAAAAGAGATCCCGGACGAACTGCGTGTTAGTCCATATTTATGTACTTACTACTACGAAATTAATAACGAAAAACCCCCATTTAATGATCCCCGCGTCCGTACTGCACTGAAATTGGCTATGGACCGAGACATTGTGACCAATAAAGTAAAAGCACAGGGTGATATCCCTGCTTCCGGTTATACACCGCCGGTTACTGATGGTATGAAAGAGATGAAACCAGTGTGGTTTACTGGTTGGAGTCAGGAACAGCGCAACCAGGAGGCCAAAAAATTACTGGCGGAAGCAGGTTATAATAAAGATAACCCACTGAAATTTAATTTGCTTTATAACACTTCCGATCTGCATAAGAAAATTGCCATCGCGGTAGCTTCTATTTGGAAGAAAAATTTAGGTGCTGATGTTCGTTTAGAAAATCAAGAGTGGAAAACTTTCCTTGATACTCGACATCAGGGGAATTATGACGTAGCTCGTGCGGGGTGGTGTGCGGATTATAACGAACCTTCTTCATTCCTGAATTCAATGCTTTCTTATAGTAGTAATAACACAGCTCATTATAAGAGTGATGAGTTTGATAAACTGATGAAAGAATCTCTGAAAGTGGCAACAGATGATGAACGTGCTGCTGTTTACCAGAGAGCAGAGGCGCAGTTAGATAAAGATTCGGCTATTGTCCCGCTTTATTACTATGTGAATACCCGGTTAGTGAAGCCCTATGTTGGTGGCTATACAGGGAAAGATCCTTTGGATAATTTACACACCAAAGATTTTTATATTATCAAACACTAATCGTTGTAAAGCAGCCCGGAAAGGGCTGCTTTAGTGCCAAATTATTTTAAGGCCAGGGTTAAGGGCCAACACATAGGAACGGGCGATGCTTAAGTTTATTTTACGCCGTTGTTTAGAGGCGATCCCGACACTTTTTATTCTTATCACTATTTCGTTTTTCATGATGCGACTGGCGCCAGGCAGCCCATTTACCGGCGAGCGAAAACTGCCGCCAGAAGTGATGGCAAACATTGAAGCGAAATATCATTTGAACGACCCAATTTATAAGCAATATTTTGATTATTTAATTCAACTCACTAAAGGAGATTTTGGGCCTTCTTTCAAATATAAGGACTACTCGGTTAACGATCTCGTCGCAACAGCCTTTCCAGTATCGGCTAAATTAGGGGCTTCGGCATTTATCATGGCGGTTGTCTTGGGGGTCAGCGCCGGGGTTATTGCTGCACTTAACCAAAATACCAAGTGGGATTATACGGTTATGGGATTCGCCATGACGGGGGTTGTTATCCCAGGTTTTGTCGTGGCGCCGTTGCTAGTACTGGGATTTGCTATTCATCTTAAATGGTTGCCGGGAGGAGGTTGGAATGGCGGTGCGCCCAAATATATGATTTTACCGATGGTGGCGCTCTCTTTGGCCTATATCGCCAGTATCTCCCGTATTACCCGTAGTTCGATGATAGAAGTGTTGCACTCTAACTTTATCCGTACTGCGCGTGCCAAGGGGTTGCCATTACGTGTCATCATTTTCCGCCATGCTTTAAAGCCCGCATTGTTACCGGTTATCTCTTATATGGGGCCTGCTTTTGTCGGCATTATTACCGGTTCGATGGTGATTGAAACGATCTTCGGGTTGCCGGGAATAGGGCAGTTGTTTGTTAATGGCGCATTAAACCGTGACTATTCGTTAGTGTTAAGTCTGACGATTTTAGTTGGTAGCTTGACTATTTTTTTCAATGCGATTGTTGATGTGTTGTACGCTGTTATCGATCCGAAAATTCGTTATTAAGACTGGAGCACGCAATGATAGTTAATAAACAAAACAGCGAAGCTCTGGAAAATTTCTCTGAGCAATTAGAAATTGAAGGCCGTAGTTTGTGGCAGGATGCACGACGCCGTTTTATTCACAACCGGGCAGCGATTGCCAGTTTGTGTCTGTTATCTTTGATTACCTTGTTTGTGATCCTGGCGCCGATGTTGGCTCAATTCACTTATGATGATACTGACTGGGCCATGATGTCGATGCCGCCTGATTCTGAGTCAGGTCACTATTTTGGCACAGATTCTTCTGGACGTGATTTGCTGGTGCGTGTTGCTATTGGAGGACGCATTTCGTTGATGGTTGGGATTGCAGCCGCTTTGGTGGCGGTAGTCGTCGGAACCTTATATGGATCATTATCTGGCTATTTGGGTGGAAAAATAGACTCAGTAATGATGCGTCTGCTGGAAATTCTGAACTCATTTCCATTCATGTTCTTTGTGATTCTGTTGGTGACCTTCTTCGGACAGAATATTTTTCTGATATTTGTCGCCATCGGTATGGTGTCATGGCTGGATATGGCGCGTATTGTCCGTGGTCAGACATTAAGCCTAAAACGTAAGGAGTTTATTGAAGCGGCGCTGGTGTGTGGTGTGTCAACCCGTCATATTGTGCTGCGCCATATTGTCCCTAATGTATTGGGAGTGGTGGTGGTTTATGCATCTTTATTAGTGCCGAGTATGATTCTGTTTGAATCGTTTCTTAGCTTTCTGGGATTGGGGACTCAAGAACCATTAAGCAGTTGGGGAGCACTGTTAAGCGATGGTGCGAATTCGATGGAAGTTTCCCCGTGGTTACTGTTGTTTCCTGCCGGTTTTCTGGTGGTGACACTGTTTTGTTTTAACTTTATCGGCGATGGCTTGCGTGATGCCCTCGATCCGAAAGATCGTTAAGGAGGTAACATGGACAGCGTTAAAAACCAGAAAAGTTCTGAACCGTTGTTAATTGTTAAAGAGTTGGACGTAACTTTTAGTACCCCGGACGGGGATGTTACGGCGGTGAACAAGCTGAATTTTGATTTACGAGCAGGGGAAACACTAGGGATTGTGGGTGAATCTGGTTCTGGAAAATCACAAACTGCTTTTGCTTTGATGGGGCTGCTTGCCAGAAACGGCAAAATTGGCGGTTCCGCTATTTTTAATGGTAGGGAAATTCTTAACCTTGAAGAAAAAGCGCTTAACCGCATGAGAGCGGAAGAGATATCAATGATATTTCAGGACCCAATGACATCTCTCAATCCTTATATGCGTATCGGCGATCAACTGACAGAAGTATTGATGTTGCATAAGCATATGAGTAAAAGCGAGGCATACCTTGAATCGATTCGGATGCTGGATGCCGTCAAAATGCCGGAAGCGCTTAAACGAATGCGAATGTATCCGCATGAATTTTCTGGTGGAATGCGTCAGCGTGTGATGATCGCGATGGCGTTGTTATGTCGACCAAAATTGTTGATTGCTGACGAACCGACAACCGCACTTGATGTCACAGTTCAGGCTCAGATTATGACCTTACTGAATGAGCTGAAACGGGAGTTTAATACCGCGATTATTATGATTACTCACGATTTGGGGGTGGTTGCCGGTATTTGTGACAAAGTGTTGGTGATGTATGCGGGGAGAACGATGGAATATGGTTCGGCTCGTGAAGTGTTTTATCAACCAACTCATCCTTATTCTATTGGCCTGCTTAATGCTGTTCCACGTCTTGATGGTGATGAAGCGTCGTTGACGACTATTCCCGGAAATCCGCCTAACTTATTACGATTGCCGAAAGGGTGTCCGTTCCAGCCCCGCTGTCAGTTTTCAGTAGGTCGTTGTGTAGATTGTGAACCAGGGTTAGAGACATTTGGCGACGGGCGTTTACGAGCTTGCTTTAAAGCGCCGGAGGAATTGGTATGAGTCCGATTGAAGAAAGACGAGTGCTGCTGGAAGTAGCAGATCTAAAAGTTCACTTTGATATCAAAGATGGCAAACAGTGGTTCTGGCAACCAACAAAAACCTTGAAAGCGGTTGATGGCGTTACATTAAGGTTATACGAAGGGGAAACTCTTGGTGTGGTTGGTGAATCGGGTTGCGGTAAATCGACTTTTGCTCGTGCGATAATTGGATTGGTCAAGTCTTCTGGTGGTTCAGTAACTTGGTTGGGAAAAAGCCTGCTGGATATGGATGATAAACAGTGGCGGGATATTCGTAGTGATATCCAGATGATATTCCAGGACCCATTAGCATCCTTAAACCCGCGAATGACGATTGGCGATATTATCGCCGAGCCGCTGCGCGCTTATCATACAAAGATGAAAGAGCCGGAAATTAAAGAGCGGGTAAAAACAATGATGATGAAGGTTGGATTACTGCCGAATCTGATTAACCGCTACCCGCATGAATTTTCTGGTGGTCAGTGTCAACGTATCGGGATTGCTCGTGCGCTTATTCTTGAACCTAAGTTGGTGATTTGTGATGAGCCGGTATCCGCACTTGATGTATCTATTCAAGCTCAGGTAGTGAACCTATTGCAGGAATTACAACGGGAAATGGGGCTGTCGCTGATTTTTATCGCCCATGATTTGGCGGTGGTTAAACATATCTCTGATCGCGTGTTGGTGATGTACCTTGGACATGCGGTGGAACTGGGCACTTATGATGAGGTTTATCATAATCCACAACATCCCTATACCAAAGCGTTGATGTCGGCGGTACCGGTGCCTGATCCAGATAAAGAACGAAATAAACACATTGAATTATTGGAGGGAGAATTACCGTCACCCATCAATCCGCCATCAGGATGCATTTTTCGTACACGTTGTCCAATGGCAGATCCTGAATGTGCTAAAACACGGCCATTGATGGAAGGAAGTTTCCGCCATGCCGTGTCTTGTTTGAAGGTTGACCCATTGTAGTTAAGGTTAATCGATTGTAGTTACTGAGGAATATTGTAGTTATTGAGGAATATTGTAAGGCATTAAATGTGAGAGTTACTTTTGGGGTTTTGTGTTGGGATTCAGACCTGCATCAAAACGGGTAGCTCTCACTCTTTGAATAAAAAAATAGCAGATAAAATCACTGACCTTAATTTTTCAATCTTTCCACAAAATATGGTAAATCGGGTGAGATTTTTCCCGGCAAATAAGGATGCGAGCGAAAACATCGTTGATCTCGGCATCTTCAGATTCTGCCAGCCCGATAATGACCTCGGCAAAAAAATCAGGGTTTGGATTGAAATCCACATATTCAAGCCACTCATCAGAAGGGGGCAATAATTCTGCGCCGCCACGTATTTCGAATTGTAAGCTAAATAGCAGAATATCAGCGGGATCTAGGTTGGATGAAGCTAGCTCAAGAAAGATGTCATAGGCTTTCTCAAGGGTTTCATCTTCTGTCATGCGGTTATTGAGATTTAAGTCCATAAATTGTGAAGAGTGGTTGCCCATATCAATTCATTTGTCAGTAATGATGGGAGAATTAAAGCATGACAGCGCATTGATTGGTACCCCCCATCTTATTAAAGATGGGGGTGTTGGTCACAGTAGTGGGCTAAAAAAGTAACAAATACGTTCAATTATCCGATGCCACAAAGGGCGTTGTTCCCACTCCTTGGTTTCCAGCAATGTAGAATGGGCGATATAATCATATTGCACCAGTGTCAGATCATTACCAAAGTTTTCATCATCAATAACTACGGTAATTTCGAAATTTAGCCACAGGCTACGCATATCGAGATTCACTGAACCCACCATGCTGAGTTGACCATCAACCAAAACGCTTTTGGTATGCAGCAAGCCATCTTCAAACTGGTAAATCTTAACCCCGGCGTTTAACAATTCAGCAAAAAATGCACGGCTTGCCCAACGCACTAAGAAGAAATTATTTCTGCGTGGAACGATAATAATAACTTCAACCCCTCGTAAAGCCGCGGTGCAAATAGCATGTATCAGGTCATCACTGGGAACAAAATAAGGGGTAGTTAAAATCAGTTGCTTACGGGCAGAGAAAATAGCCGTCATTAAAGATTGTTGAATCAATTCCTCGGGAAATCCAGGGCCGGATGCAATAACCTGAGTTGTGTGCCCGCTGGCCTGTTCAAATGGCATAATATTGCTATCCGGTGATGGCGGAAAAATACGTTGACCTGTTTCCATTTCCCAGTCACAAGCGTAAATAACCCCCATAGTCGTGGTAACTGGTCCTTCCATGCGCACCATGATATCGATCCATTGTCCGACGCCGGCATCTTGTTTAAAGAAGCGCGGATCGACCATATTCATACTACCGGCATAAGAAATATAATCATCTATCAAGATAATTTTACGATGCTGGCGCAGATCCATTCGGCGTAGAAATAGGCGGAATATGTTGACCGGCAAAGCTTCAACAAATTCAATTCCCGCCTGACGCATGATATCTGGGTATTGGCTACGGCAATATAACCAGCTACCGGCTGAATCCACCATAATACGGCATCTGACGCCTCGGTGTGCTGCGGCCATAAGAGCATCAGTCACTTGCTCAACCAAGCCGCCGGATTGCCAGATGTAAAACACCATATCAATACTGTGTTTGGCATTCTCAATATCTTTGATAATGGTTTTTAGTGAATGGTCATAGGTTGTCAGTAGTTGGATCTTATTGCCTTTAACACCAGCAAGCCCTTGTCGTCGTTCGCAAAGCTGGAATAAAGGCGTCGCGACTTCGCTATTTTCTGTGGCGAATATATGACGAGATTTACGCAGTTCTTCAAGCCATACGGTTGTTGAGGGCCACATAGCTTTTGCTTGTTCAACTCTGCGTTTTCCCAAATGCAGCTCGCCAAACGACAGGTAAGCGATGATTCCAACTAAGGGAAGGATATAAATAATCAACAGCCAGGTCATAGCGGAGGTGACCGGACGGCGCTTTATCAGAATGCGTAGGGTGATACTGGCAACAATCAGCCAATAAAAGAAAATAGCAAGCCAACTTAGGACGGAATAAAAGGTTGTCATATTCGGCAATCAATCCTGTTTTGTTCAGACATCTTTGGTGGCGTTTAACACAGTTTCCTCAAGATCGGGATATAAACGATCTAATTAACCCGATGAATTTACCAAAAAATCGGCGTATATACTGCAAGCATCATACTTGATATTGGTCATTTCGCATTATTGATATAAAAAGTACTATCCAGATACGCCTTGGATATCTTTTTTAAAGGCTTATAATGAGCGTGATATTTTTATAGGTATGACTTTATGAAACGTAGTCGGAATGAAGTAGGGCGGTGGCGGATGTTACGCCAGAATTCTAACCGTCGGCGCCGTTGGCTGGAAGGGCAATCAAGACGTAATTTACGCATTTATTCACTACGTAAATTAAATGGTTATAAACAGCGTCGAGCTTTATTGTTTGTTCAGCATGGCGAATGGATACATTGAAAAAATAACATTTTTGGCCTTATATTCACGCTCACCTACAATCTTTATTGAATATGATTGCTATTTGCATTTAAACTAGCAGTCATTCGAGGATTGACTATTATGCTGCTAATCAAGAATTCCCTTATGCGCTGGATACGTTGGCCAATATTGTTATCAGTTTGTTTGCACATTTCTATTGCTGCCGCCCTTTTTTGTTCTGCAATGCCGGAAAAACAGTCTGATGTTGCACTTATGTCTGTCGCTATGATTCAGTTAGCGGCTGAAGAAGTTCCTGTTTCAGAGCCGGCTGCGCCTGAACCTGAATCAGAGCCAGAGGAGCCGGAACCTATTCCGGAGCCGGTAATTCCAAAACCAGAGGTGAAGAAACCGAAACCGGAAGTGAAGAAGAAGGTTGTTAAAAAGCAATCTGAACCCGTTGAAAAGAGAGCTGAACAACCGGAAAAACCGCAGTTTAATCAGAATGCGTTGGCTAACCGTACTGATAATAATCAGAATAAACCTGTGGTTAAACCGCAGAATGGGCCAAGGGCATTAAGTAAAGCGTTACCTGTCTACCCATCCAGAGCTTCGGCATTGGGTACCGAAGGCTATGTAAAAGTCAAATATGATATTGATGAAGATGGACGGGTAAAAAATATAGAAGTCATTGGCGCTAATCCACCCAATGTTTTTGAAAGGGAGGTGAAAAAAGCGATGAGAAAATGGCGCTTTGAAAAAATACCTGCGGTTGGTTATATCACAACCGTTGAATTCAAAATTACGGGTATATCTCAATCCTGATTGTCAGGGAAATGGAAATAAAAAAGGAGCATTATTAACACGCTCCTTTTTCCATTAATAATTAGCCTTATTCGTTAGTGCTGCTAGCGAGTTGAAAATGGGTTTTGCCTTCTGGCAATCGACGGGAGGCATTATCTTCATTAACCGCGACATAAGTGAATACCGCTTCGGTTGCACGATAGCGTTGACCGACAGGTGCAGAGGCGACTTTCTTCACCCAGACTTCGATGTTGATGGTAATCGAACTGTTACCGGTTTTGAGGCAATGCGCATAGCAGCAGACGACATCACCAACGGCGACAGGTTTCAGGAAAGTAATACCGTCTACTCTGACAGTGACAACACGGCCTTCCGCAATTTCTTTTGCCAGAATCGCACCACCAATATCCATTTGTGACATTAACCATCCACCAAAAATATCTCCATTGGCGTTGGTATCAGCGGGCATAGCCAGTGTGCGGAGGACTAACTCTCCGTTAGGTAATTGTTGTTGTGTCATTGAAAACTTTACTTTATTTGATGAAAAAACAATACCTGCCTACTGACGATGGCAGGCAGGTATCCATTGGAATGGAGTTACTTCTGTTCGCGCGGCAGGTGACGGTAAATATATACTACACTGAGCACGGTGAAAACCAGAGTCAGGGCGGTCAGACCAAATACTTTAAAATTAACCCAGACATCTTGTGGTAACCAGAATGCGACATAAATATTAGCTAGCGCGCAGGCAGTAAAAAACAGCGCCCATGCCATATTGAGTTTGTTCCAGACAAAATCGGGCAAAACTAACTCTTTTCCTAGCATTTTCTGAATCAGCGGTTTTTTCATAAACCATTGGCTGCCTAGCAAGGCTAATGAGAATAATGCATAGATGACTGTAACTTTCCATTTGATAAATAGATCACTGTGGAAAGCTAAAGTCAGAGTACCGAAGACAGCCACCATGATAAAAGTGATCAGGGAAGATTTCTCTACTTTCCGGTAGATGAAATAAGTAATAGCGACAGCTAAACCGGTGGCGGCGATCAGCGCTCCAGAAGCGTAAAAAATGTCATACATTTTGTATACGACAAAAAAGACGACTAAAGGTAGAAAGTCTAAAAGTTGTTTCATATTTGAACCTATCGTAATTTCGGCATCTGATTATCATCCGATTTTAGTCATTTTGAAATCCATAGGGTATACCCGTCATCTTTCAAGTTGCTTCTTTGTTGGCTGCGCTCACTCACCCCAGTCACATAGTTATCTATGCTCCTGGGGATTCGCTCCCTTGCCGCCGCGATGCATCTTGAAATCCATAGGGTATATATCTCTCAATAAAAAAGATTTTTATCGAGCGGTTTCGCAGAATTCTATCATAAAGAGCGACGTAATTAACTTCCGGTTGTCAGTGAGCATATAACGCAGCATTATAACGAAAACCCGTTGAAAAATAAGAGGGCATAAACCAGATGCAGTGGAAAAAACTACAGCGTTGGATGCCAGGGTTGGGCAATTTTTCTCATTATCGCAAGGAATGGTTGAGTCATGATTTAAGAGCCGGGCTTTCTGTCGCCGCAGTTGCGCTGCCGGTTGCTATTGCTTACGCTGAATTGATGGGAATAAGTGCAATTATCGGTCTTTATGCATGCATTTTACCTATGTTCGCTTATGCATTATTTGGTACCTCGAGACAGTTGATTGTCGGGCCGGATGCAGCAACGTGTGCTGTTATTGCAGCGGCTGTCGCGCCATTGGTTTTTGATAATGAAGATGTACGCTGGCAGCTCACGATCGTAATGACCTTAATGACCGGAATATGGTGTGTTCTCGCCAGCCACTTCCGATTAGGCGCGTTTGCTGATTTTCTTTCTAAACCGATTCTGAAAGGATTAATGAACGGCGTTGCATTGACAATCATTGTGGATCAGCTAGCTAAAGTGTTTGGTTTTGCTGGCGTTCCGGCGGGATTGATTGAACGGGTGATCGCATTACCTGTCAAACTGATGAGTACCCATTTACCGACGCTGGCAATGTCTGTTGCTACGGCGTTGATTTTGCTCGCTGTGCGTTTCTTACGTCCGACTTGGCCCGGGCCTTTGTTGGCAATGGTATTAGCGACTTATTTAAGCTGGCAATTTGGTCTGGAAAAATATGGCATTCAGATTGTTGGTAGTGTCAGCGGTGGGGGATTACCAGTTGTACCAGTGCCCGATTTCCAGCCAGGCATTATGCGTGAGCTGGTTATCCCATCTTTGAACCTTGCTGTTATCAGTTTTGTCAGTTTTATGATGACGGCCCGTAGCTTTGCCAGTAAAAATGGTTATCAGATTGATGCAGATTGTGAACTTAGAGCTTTAGGCATTGCGAATATCGCTTCTGCTTTATCACAAGGATTTGCTGTCAGCGCTGCTAGCAGTCGTACTGCGGTTAATGATGCGATTGGCGGGAAAACGCAATTGGTTTCAGTTATCGCAGCGACCATTATTTTGCTGGTCTTGTTATTTATGACAAGTTTCCTGGCTTATATCCCGTTGTCATCTCTTGGTGTGGTGCTGATTTATTCGGCATCGTCACTGTTGGACTTACGGAGGATTTGGTCGCTGAGGAAAAGAAATCATCAGGCATTTACTTTATCACTATTCACATTAATTGCCGTGCTGGTGGTTGGCTTGATTAACGGTGTTGGTTTCGCCGTTCTGCTTGGCTTATTACAGTTTTTGCGAATTATATTCCGCCCGACAGATCAGCTCCTAGGGGTGAATGACCAAGGAATGATTCATTCAATGAATCATGGCAATGATATTAAACCAATAGATGGTGTAATGATGTATCGATTTAATTCACCATTGACTTATTTCAATGTCAGCTATTTTAAAAAGCGGGTGTTGCAGCATGTTGACAGGATTCAAAAACTTAACAAAACGCAAAAACATCCGGGTTGGCTGGTTGTCGATGCGGCTGTGAGTTTTACCCATGATGATGTCAGTGTATTTGCCGCCATTGATGAGTTGATTAGTGAATTGAAAGTAAGAGATATCACATTGGTGCTCGCCGGACGTCGGACAGAACTTACCCGTTGGATAAAACAGAATAAGCTGCAAAGTAGTGATGACGATCTGATTGTGGCGCCCGATCTCTATTTTGCGGTACGAATGATCCAAAGTAAGCCTGAATGGTACTCGAATTACATTAAAAGATAATAATTTACAGTTGGTTGTTCACTTGAAGTTCGTTGAATAAAATAATATGATTAGATCATAACAAACAAGGAGGTTTTAGTCATGCAATTTGATTCAGGTTTGGACGTCTTACTTGGGTTGCATGGTCAGAGAGTCTATCGGGATGATGGTTATTGGTGGAAAATTGAAGTATGGACAGTTGAGCCGACGAATTTCATTCCACATGGTATTCGTTATAACTTAACGCTACATGACAAATACAATACGCGAGTATTTGGCATGGATAATGCGCACGCAATTATTCCACCAAAGAGAAGTCAGTACCGAGGACGATTGGTGTATGACCATGTTCACAGAAACTCCATAGATAAAGGTGTTCCGTATGAATTTACTTCTGCATATCAGTTAATTGAGGATTTCTTTACTAAAATTGATGAAATTATCGCTGAACGCGAAAAAAGAGGGTAATACGATGAAAGCACTCATTGGCGTGATGAATGAAGAGCTTATACGCAAACGCACATTGGCTATTATTAAAGGTGAATATGTTGTTCAACCTGATGAGCCTAAAATCTGGTTTACTTCCATGATTGCTCTTGCCCAAGTACTTAGCAGTGACAATATTGCGCTTCTGCGTCTTATCGATGAGCACAAACCAGAAACAATCGCAGAGCTGGCTAATCTGTCAGGAAGGAAACCAAGCAACTTGTCAGTCACATTAAAGACACTGAGCCGACACGGTTTTGTCACGCTTGAAAAAAGCAATAAGAGTGTAAAACCAAAGGCGCTGTTTACTGACTTTGAAATAAAAATTGAGCAGGAAATCAGTGAAAGGGTGATGTCATCTTGCGGGGCTAAAAATATAGCGGCTTGAAATAGTAAATTTAACACCATGTAAATGAATACAACGTAAACTTGTTTATAACTTTCAGCCTCATGGTTTTATCACTGTGAGGTCTGATTGAACGATTATTCAGCTATAATAGCGCGTTATTGAGATCAATAAATAAATGCGAGAAATAAAATAATCACAATGATAATTATAATTGAGAAAAATAGTTATTAATTCCTGAACGTATGATTATTGACCGTCGCTATTCTATTAACTGAGATATCAGATCCTGAATACCTACCTTATTTTAAGATTTCTTGTTAAAAAACAATATGATTGAAGCATTAAGTATTTAATACCACGTTACATTCTGTTTTTCGATAAGTATATTTTAACAAAGCAAATCATTATTACTTGTACAATAACTATTTAGGACGTTCCAATGAAAAAGGCATTGATAGCCTCAGCAGTGGCAGTTGGTTTATCTGTATTCACATTTGCAGCAAATGCCGGTGAACACACGATTTCGGGTGGCTATGCTCAGAGTCATGTGAAATATGATGGTGAAAAGCTTGATGAAAACCCAAAAGGCTTTAACGTGAAATATCGTTACGAGTTGGATAATAATTGGGGTGTTATTAGTTCATTCACGCTGACACATCAGGGCTATGATTTCTACGATTATGGTGGCAAAGTGGGTACGGCTGATTTAGATTATTATTCTTTGATGGTTGGCCCTACATACCGTTTTAATGAATATGTGAGTGTATACGGTCTGGTTGGTGCTGCACATGGGAAGGTAAAGGGAGAAACTTCTGCGTTGGGTGTTGTCTATGACTATGACTTTGACTATAAAGAAAGTAAGACATCTGCCGCTTATGGTTTAGGATTGCAGTTTAACCCTATGCCGAATTGGGTTATTGACGCGTCTTATGAATATTCAAAACTGGATGATTTCAAAGTAGGCACTTGGGTAATTGGTGCGGGTTACCGATTCTAAATAGTATTTCCAATGTAGTCGTTCCTTTAAAGGGAATTCAGTCCAACTTTTGCGCTCTGTGCAATCCCATTAAGTGACTGAAGATAATAAAGTAATGTTAGAACCGACTCCCTGTTAGCTTAGTTTGGTAGATAGTTTATTTAAAGGCTATCGAAATAATGAGGACAGGGAGTACGGATTTTCATCAGGGATTATTAAAACCGGATATATGTTTGTGACTACTTTTTGCCAGAAAATCTTATTTATAGATTTGTATTGGTTTAGTGTCCATATATCTATTTAGTTGAAATTGTTAGTCCATGTTTAGCCATATAATCTGAAGATTATTCCTTTATTAGTTATCACTATTATTCTAGACAAAATTCCCTGTTGTAAAACAGGGAATTTTTTTGTTTTTATCTCAGCAGTGAAGCGATGAAATGCTAATAAGCACAAAAAATAGACGATTAAGATGGAAAGATTCTTCTGCACAGGATGGAAAGCGGTTATTACTTGATCTTGTTGAATGGAAACTTAACAAAAAACAGAATTGAGTTGTTTTATATTGATTTTTGATAAATAATCACGGCCCGCAATTAAGTTTTTTCTATATTTTATACAATATTAGGGATTTTTAATGAAAAGAACATTGGTAGCTTCAGTGGTGGCAGCAGGTTTGTCTGTGTTTGCATTTGCGGCAAATGCCGGTGAACACACGATTTCGGGTGGTTATGCTCAGAGTCATGTGAAATTTGATGGTGAAAAGGTTGATGATCATCCAAAGGGCCTCAACTTAAAATACCGCTACGAATTGGATAATAATTGGGGCGTTATCAGCTCATTTACGTATACATATTTGGGGTACGAGTTTTATAGTGGTGGACGAAAAGTAGCTAAAGCTGATATAGATTATTATTCTCTGATGGCGGGTCCTACATATCGTTTTAATGACTATGTTAGTGCATACGGTATGGTTGGTGCTGCACGTGGAAAGGTTAAGGTCTCTGATTTTGTTCATTCAGAGTCAGAAAGTAATAGTAAAACATCTATTGGCTACGGACTCGGATTACAGTTTAACCCTATGCCAAACTGGACTATTGACACATCCTATGAATACGCAAAATTTGATGACGCCAGATTGGGTGACTTTAAAGTAGGCACTTGGGTAGTTGGCGTAGGTTATCGGTTCTAACCGAAATTCGCTAATTAATATTTAATTAGCTCTCTTTGCTATAGAATTCCCTGTTGAAAAACAGGGAATTTTTTTGCATTTTAGATCAATCCAGATATAACAGCTTGTTCTGTTTATCCCCATAGTTTTATCACTATGGGGTTTTGTTTGAATAGCTACTTTATATTGATTTTTGTTGTGGAGAGGCAATCAGCATATACAACCGGAACAGATAAATCAGCAAAATAGCTGAAATGAGGTTATTAAACACACCAAGAATAATCCCTGCCATCTCGCTGTGAATGAATGTTAGGCGGTCAATAATAAATACCAGCAACAGCCTTGCGGTCAGCCATAAAAGAATTGCCGGAACCAACAGACGAATATTAGCAAATGCTAGTTTCCAGCTTATTTTCATAGAAGCAAAAACGCCGCGACGTTCAGCAGTCATAATAACGGGTGATAAAGCCAGTGCGATAGACAAAATAATGCCTGGTACTAGCATCAGCATCAAGCCCAGTTGAATTAACAGGGTGCAGATAAGCAGTAATAGGAACAGTTTCGGTAATTGGCTTGCTGATAAACCAATTGCCTGTAATGAAGAAATACGGTTTCCCGCTGAAACTGCCGCGACCAGCGTCAGTATGCCACCGACCAGCAGCACGCTGCCAATCATGCTTGAGAAAATGGTCCCGATTCCCGCTCGCATGATCATTGACTGTTGCTCTGGGGTCATTTGAGACACCAGCTCCTGAATACCGGCCTTGCCTGAAGTGGCAAACGTAAATTCTGCTTCTGTCAGCAATTTCATCTGTTCGCTGTCAGGAATAAACAGGTGCCCCAATAAGGTGGTAACCAGAGCCGCCAGAACGGCCAAAGTCAGGGTACTTAACAGTTGATTTTTGAAAAAGTTAAAACTGTCACGGTACAGGGTATTCGCCGTGATTGGCATGAAGACAGCTCCTATCAGGTTAAACAACAATGCATAAGGGCTGATTGTACCTTGTTATGGGGAAATGTGGATAGTAGAAACGAGATGATACGGATAAATTAATGGTTAACTGTGATTGTTGATAGTAGAAAAAAGTTCTTCACTTTATATTCTTAAGATAAAAATAAACATAAAATTAACCTTATTAAAACATAATGGAAATATAATGATAAGGAAAGATAAAACTTCGGAATGAGTATATAAATAAAGGATTTCTAACTGATTAATAATAAATGAATTTTGATCTGGATCAATTTAAAATAATTCCCAATTGAAATAATAATATTATAAATATGCGGTTTTACTTAAATTCTTTGAAAGATGTGATCTGTCTTGGATCATAAATTCTAATATATGAGTATATTTTAATTGACTTTAAATCACAGTAATGGGATGAATAATGAAAAAACTTTCTGCATTTGTATTAGCAGCGGCAACTTTAGCACCATCATTTGCTTTTGCTCATGAAGCCGGTGATTTTATTCTCCGCACAGGTACTGCAACAGTAAGACCTAATACGGGTTCTGATAATGTATTAGGGGTGGGTTCTTTGAGTGCGGATAATAATACCCAGATGGGTTTAACCTTCAGTTATATGATTACCGATAATATTGGTTTTGAATTACTGGCAGGGACACCCTTCCAGCATCGGGTAAGTTTACCAGGTGTTGGTGATATTGCTAAAGTAAAACATCTACCGCCGACATTAATGGCGCAATACTATTTCGGTTCTAAAGAAAGTAGTTTCCGTCCTTATGTTGGTGTTGGTTTGAACTATACCACTTTCTTTAACGAAAAATTCAATGGTAATTCGGCCGTTAAAGATAATAACTTACATAGTCTGGACTTGAAGGATTCCTGGGGTGTTGCGGGGCAGGTTGGTCTGGATTATGAGTTAGATCAAAATTGGATGTTGAACGCCTCTGTGTGGTGGGTAAACATTGAAACGGATGTGAAATTTAAAGCAGGTGACCAGCAATATAAAATTGATACCCGGCTTGATCCGTGGGTATTTATGTTTGGGGTTGGTTATCACTTTTAATATAAAAATGGGGCAGATTTTGCCCCATTTTTTGTATTAAAGTTGAGTGGTAGACTTCATTTTTGATACAAACTCAGCCAGTTTTTCCAGCATTATTTTTGGCTGGGAAAGATTTTCTTCGATAATTTTAACGACGGCAGATCCTGAAATAGTTCCCGCAGCGCCGCTCGCTAATGCCTCTTTTACCTGCTTAGGTTCTGAAATACCAAATCCTTGTAACGGTGGCGCAGCATGATATTCCCGTAGTTTATTGACTAAATGATTTAACGGTTTTTCACCTCGTCTTTCTATACCGGTCACTCCTGCTCTTGATAATAAGTAGGTATATCCGCGGCCATAAGAAGCAATTTCACGTAATAGTTCATCTTCCGCGTTGGGAGGGCAGATAAAAATAGGAGCGATACCATGTTTCATCGCTGCGGTACGGAATGGTCGTGATTCTGACATGGGAACATCTGCAACTAATACCGAATCGACCTCTGCATCTTTGCAACGGCGGTAGAACTCGTCTATTCCATGATGAAAAACCAGGTTGGCATACATTAATAAACCAATAGGAATATCAGGATATTTTGCCCGAATTTTTGTTAATAGCTCAAAACAGAGTGTGGGGGTTACATTTGAGGAGAAGGCACGCAGATTAGCGTTCTGAATGGTTGGGCCGTCAGCCAGTGGATCAGAAAAAGGAATACTTAACTCAAGAGCGTCAGCGCCACTTGCAATCAGAGTATCAATAATTTCCAGTGATAATTCCGGGTTTGGATCGCCTAGTGTGACAAAGGGGACAAAAGCACCTTGTTTACGACTTTCCAGTTGTTTAAATAGCTGCTCGTAACGTTCCATTAGATTTCCCCTCTGGATTTTAAAATATCGTGGACAGTAAATATGTCTTTATCACCGCGACCGGATAGATTGACGATCAGTAATTGCTCTTTATCAGGCGCTTGATGGATCATTTTTAAAGCATAAGCCAGCGCATGAGAGGATTCGAGGGCTGGAATAATACCTTCTTCACGGGAAAGCGTTTTGAACGCTTCTAATGCTTCATCGTCGGTGATGGAAACATAGTCAGCCCGCCCAATACTGTTCAGATAGGCATGTTGAGGGCCAACGGAAGGGAAATCCAGACCGGCGGAAATAGAATAAGATTCTTCAATCTGGCCTTCATCTGTCTGCATCATTGGCGATTTCATACCAAAATAGATACCCAATTTGCCATGTTTCAGTGGCGCGCCATGTTTACCGGTTTCAATACCTAGCCCGGCAGGTTCAATACCGATGAGGCGAACTGATGTTTCAGGAATAAATTCGGCAAACATGCCAATGGCATTGGAGCCTCCACCGACACAGGCCAACACGGCATCGGGCAGGCGTCCCTCTTTTGCCAGAATTTGGGATTTGGCTTCTTCACCGATCATACGCTGGAACTCTCGAACCATCGTCGGATAGGGATGGGGTCCAGCGGCAGTCCCTAATAAGTAGTGGGCTTTATCGTAGCTGCCAGACCAATCACGTAATGCTTCATTGCAGGCATCTTTTAAGGTAGCAGAGCCGCTGTGGACCGGAATGACTTCGGCTCCCATCAGGCGCATGCGGAAAACATTAGGGGATTGGCGCTCCACATCTTTAGCGCCCATATAAATGCGGCATTTCATATTTAAAAGCGCACAGGTGAGGGCGGTTGCCACACCATGTTGACCAGCGCCGGTTTCCGCAATAATTTCGTTTTTGCCCATGCGTTTCGCCAATAATGCCTGACCAAGTACCTGATTGGTTTTATGAGCGCCGCCGTGTAATAGATCTTCACGTTTCAGATAAAGACGGGTTTTAGTGCCTTTCGTCAGATTACGGCATAACGTTAATGCCGTTGGCCTGCCGGCATAATTTTTCAGTAGATCTTGAAATTCTTGCTGGAATTCGGGATCTTGCTGAGCCGCAATAAATGCGGCTTCTAATTGTTCAAGGGCTGGAATAAGGATCTGTGGTACAAATTGTCCACCGAAATCACCAAAATAGGGGTTAAGCTTACTCATTATTCTATTTGTCCATTATAATTAATCGGAAGATTGTAATTAACTGGGAAATTGTTGCTTATTGGTAACAGCGTAGAAGCTGAAACACTTTATTTAATTTATGACTGCTTTTAATGCCAGGGGCGCTTTCGACGCCAGAATTAAAATCAAGTCCGCAACAGCCATATTTTGCTGCTTGTTGGCAATTTTCTTCATTTAACCCACCGGCTAGCATGACATTGGCGAGTAATTGCTTTTCAAGTAATTGCCAATCGAAACTTTGGCCGGTTCCACCTTTGCCGTTATCAAGTAAATAACGGTCAACATTTTCGGCTTGGACGTGAAATGCCTCTTTCGACATATCAATTGCCTTCCAGATTTGACAATTTTCAGGCAGTGTTTTTCGCAGTTCTGCAATATAAACTTCGCCTTCTGCGCCGTGTAATTGCACCGCAGCCAGAGAAAGAGTACGGGCGGTATGACTGATGAATGCAGATGATTGATTTTGAAATACCCCTACATATTTGAGATTTGCTGCATTGATAATTTGTTGGGCTTGTTGAATATTAGTATTACGTGGTGAATGTTCAGCAAATATCAAACCACCATAAACAGCACCTGCCTGTAATGCTGCTTTAGCATCTTGTGGACGCGTTAACCCACAGACTTTATTTTCACCCAAAATCAATTGACGTAATGCCAAGTCCAGATTGGATTGGGCCATCAAAGCACTGCCAATGAGAAAGCCATTAGCATAATGACTAAGATCACGAATTTGTTGATGCTGGTGGATGCCCGACTCGCTGATAACAATTGTTTCTTTTGGTAACTGTGGCGCAAGCTGCTTGGTACGGTTTAAATCGATAGAAAGATCTCTCAGATCACGGTTATTGATACCTATTACTTTAGCTTTTAGCGCCACTGCTCTGGCTCGCTCTTCCTCTGAACTGACTTCCGTCAGTACGCCCATATTCAGGCTATGCGCAAGTTCAGACAGCGCAATATATTGCTGATCATCAAGGATAGAAAGCATCAGTAAAATTGCATCGGCTTGATAATAACGGGCAAGATAAATTTGATAAGGATCGATAATAAAATCTTTGCACAATACCGACTGGTGAACAGCATCACTGACTAAGCGAAGAAATTCATAGCTACCCTGAAAATATTTTTCATCAGTTAATACAGAGATGGCGGCAGCATAAGGCTGATAAATTTTCGCTATTTGAATGGGATCGAAATCTTGACGAATAACGCCTTTAGAAGGAGATGCCTTTTTACATTCCAGAATAAAAACCGTCTGTTCACTATTTAACGCTTGATAAAAATGACGATTGCTGGCAACAACGGCATCAATAAAACCTTCCAATGGTTGCTGTTGTTTGCGATCAATAAGATATTCGGCTTTATCATTAACAATTTTCTGTAAAATGGTGGCTTGCATGATTAACTCCTTGTTGCAAGTGCTATGACTCGCTCATAAGCTCGGCCACTGTGAATGGCTTCGAGAGCTTGTTGGGTGTTATGACGTAAATTTTCCTGTCCATGAATTTTCATTAACAGGGCAACGTTAGCCGCAACGGCATCAGCATGCGCTTTCTTGCCTCGCCCTTGTAACAATAAACTGAGCATTTCACGATTATCCTCTGGTGAACCTCCTTTTAATGCGGATATTGGATGATGTTGTAAACCAAAATCTTCAGCATTTAATTGATAATGGATAATTTCTCCATCATTAAGTTCTGCAACTTTCGTTGGCGCATGCAGTGCGACTTCATCCATACCGCCGCTGTGAACAACCGCCGCCCGTTGATAGCCGAGAACCTGTAAGGTGTGGGCAATAGGTCCAACGAGTTCAGGGCTGTAGACGCCAATTAAAGCCAGTGGTGGACGAGCCGGGTTGATCAGAGGACCTAATATATTGAATAGCGTCCGGGTTTTCAGTTGTTGACGTACCGGCATCGCATGGCGGAATCCAAGATGATACTGTGGTGCAAATAGGAAACAGATGCCGATTTCATCCAATGCGCTACGGGCACATTCCGCGCTGACATCAAGGGCGATACCAAACGCTGCCAACAAATCAGAAGAACCTGATCGACTGGAAACACTGCGATTACCATGTTTGGCGACTTTAATCTGACAAGCCGCGGCGACAAAGGCACTGGCGGTTGAAATATTGATGCTGTTCGCGCCATCACCGCCTGTTCCGACGATATCGCAGAAAGTGTAATCCGGCCGTGGAAATGGCAGGGCATTTGCCAGTAATGCTTGGGCTGCGCCGGCGATCTCCTGAGGTTGTTCACCGCGTAATTTCATGCTGATAAGTACAGCAGCGAGTTGTGATTCACTTAATTCTCCTTGAATAATGGCTGCAAATAGTTGCTGGCTTTCTTGTTGCGTCAGTGTCTGCGCATTAAACAATTTGTTGAAAATAGCCTGCATTTTCATCTCCCCTTTAATTTAGTGCCCAGACCAGAGTTTGTTCAAGTAATTTAGCGCCCTGAGTTGTGAGAATTGATTCTGGGTGGAATTGAAATCCACAAACCTTATGTTCGTTATGGCGAACCGCCATAACAGTATCACCACAACGGGCAGAAATAGTCAGTTCGGATGGAATTTTATTACCCGCGAGAGAGTGATAACGGGCAACCGGTAGAGGATTTGTCAGATTAGCGAACATAGCCTGATTATCGTGTTCTGCCAGAGAAGCTTTGCCATGTAGGATTTCATCAGCAGCAGAAATTTCTCCACCATAGGCTTCAATAATGGCCTGATGCCCAAGGCAGATGCCGATCACTGGAATTTTGCCGATGATTTGTTGGAGTAATTGAGGCATACAACCGGCATCAGACGGTTTACCCGGCCCCGGTGAAAGCATTAATAACGGAGAAGAGAGCATGCTTAATTGCTGCATAATCATTTCAGTTGCAACGGTATTGCGATAGATAACCACCTGATGACCATGATTACGTAATTGATCGACGAGGTTATAGGTGAATGAATCCACGTTGTCGAGTAGCAGAATATTTGCCATTAGAAAATCTCCTCTGCCTGATGAGCTTCAATAATTGCGCGAATGACTGCTTTTGCTTTGTTACGAGTCTCTTCGGATTCTGCTAAAGGTTCGGAATCCAGCACGATACCTGCGCCAACCTGAACAGTCGCTATGCCATCTTCCACGTAGGCAGAGCGAATAACGATGCAATTATCCATATCTCCTTTGCCGGTGAAATAACCGACAGCACCACCATAGCTGCCCCGGCGTTCATTTTCATAGTGAGCGATAAGCTGCATTGCGCGTACTTTCGGT
The DNA here is from genome assembly GCF_018448965.1 of Photorhabdus hainanensis. Taxonomy (NCBI): domain Bacteria; kingdom Pseudomonadati; phylum Pseudomonadota; class Gammaproteobacteria; order Enterobacterales; family Morganellaceae; genus Photorhabdus; species Photorhabdus hainanensis. The sequence goes on from NZ_RCWD01000014.1 coordinate 77,257, forward strand.
GCGCCAGTAAGGGTGCCCATATTCATACAAGCTTGATAAGCATGAAAGATATCCAAATCATGGCGTAATGTTCCCACTACGCGGGAAACCAGATGCATAACAAAGGAGTAGCGATCAACTTTTGTCAGATCAGCGACATAGCGGCTGCCCGGTTCACAAATGCGAGCTAGGTCATTACGGGCCAAGTCGACCAGCATCAGGTGTTCGGCTAATTCTTTATGATCTGTTCGCATCTCCAGTTCGGTCCGGCTGTCCAGATCGGCATCCAGCTCGCCGGCCGCATTGCGTCCACGGGGGCGAGTGCCGGCGATAGGGTAAATTTCAATCTGGCGATTGGATGCATCATATTTAAGTGCACTTTCAGGAGAAGCGCCAAACAGACAGAAATCTTTGTCCTGCATGAAAAACATATAGGGACTTGGATTGCGGTGCTTAAGCTTTTGATAAGCATGAAGCGGTGCCGGGCAGGGCAGAAAGAAGCGTCTTGATGGCACCACTTGAAAAATATCTCCCTGACGAATGTATTGCTGCAACTGTGCCACCATTTCTGCATAGGCTTTATCATCCCGATTGTATGAAACTTTCATGGCTGGCAGAGGGATCTGTTTTACCGGCTCAATGGGTTCGGTAATAAGTGCTGCTAATGTTTTTAATCGTTGCTTAAGGCGTTGCTCTTCTGCTTGAGAATCACTGAAAAGGGAGATTTGCAAACGTGCATTTTTATTCTGATGGTCGATCACTAATAACGTTTCTGCGAGATAAAAACAGAAGTCAGGGCAGCGTTGAACGGTTTTTACGGTTGGTAATGGCTCAAATCCGGCCACCAGATCATAGGAAAAAAGACCGCCGACAAATATTGCGTCTGTATTGTATGGAAATGAATTGTATGGTGATGGCTCTTCCGCCAGAGAAAGCAGGGCACGCAGTGCATCAAATACGGATACCTCTTTCAGGCGATTATCTTCATCTATATTGTGATTAATTGGCGGGAAGGTAACTTGAAGAGCATCATGTGTCATTTCAGATTGGACATTGCTGGCCAATTTGTTGGCCAAAATGGGTAATAGATTTCGGCCATTTTCGGTCAACGCGTCAAAAGTAACCTGATTGCCGTTGGCACTGATACGTAAGGCACTATCGATAATCAGCAGACTTTTTAAATTTTTTTTGCTGTTAATTTCCGCAGATTCCAGCAATAAAGTTGCTGGTCGTTCACCGCAGAGTTGGTTGAATAGCAGAGTAGGATCGGGTTGATAAGCTGTTTCCTGCTCGATTACTGTGATTTTTGGTTGTTTATCCGTCATTTTCTCGTCCTGTTAATAAGTTACGCATATAAAAAAACCCGCTGTTTAGGCGGGTTTTGGTAATTTGGCACTGTTGATTTATGTGCGTGACCATACCGCCCTTACTGGGAAGTTATGCCACCAACGGATAGACGTCATACATGCAGCCATTTTCAGTGCCTCTTTAGTATTAATAAATAGATGGTATACAAGACAATATCTTTCTCACTCTTGTACTAGTAAACTGGAACGAGATTGGTGTGTCAAGTATTTTTTGCAAAGGTTAATTGGTGCGCACATTCATTACGGTGTAACAAAAAATAGTTAGAAACCGGATAATGATAGGATTCTTAATTTTAATAAAACTATTATTTTATTGTCACAAATAACGCATATTATCATTTTATAATATAGTCATAATATATATTTAGTAATGTTAAATATATAAATCATGTTTTATGAAAAAAGAATATTAGCGAAAGTAGATTTTGGTTAAGAGGCAGAATTGGCTGGATTTTATTTGAGTCAATAGGCCGGAGGAAAAAAGAGATTGTTAATTTTTATATCTGTATATGAAAAAAAGAGGTTTAGCTAATATTACTGTGAGAAGTAGTATTCAGGTCTCTAACATATCGTGTTATTTAGAATTTAGATCCTTATAAGTTAAAGCTATGTAATTCTTTGTATTCAATACGTTATAGGTATTCTTGGTGAATGGTTTCTAACTCTGAATACTTATAGGACTCTACTTAATTCTGGCATGGGTTGCCATGATTTAACTCTCTGATGTTTAAACAATTGTATCGCTAGTGGAGTGAGATATGAGTGAAAATAAACCAAAAGCAGATAGCCAATTGGTGTATGAAACTGATCCTGGCTATAAGAATGGTAGCGAACTCATGGGAGAGGGCGCTGCGCAAAAAACTTATGATCTAAATAAATTTGACCCTAAAAGTGTTGATAACGCATTATCGTATACACCAACAAGACTTGCTAAAACAGTTTTCAATACTTATGACGAGAACGATGATTTTGCTGTTCTCTGTTATTTAACCGATTGGTCAATTTTTGATAGACGCCTAATGCCAACAGGAGATGATGATTTTAAAATATATGGAGGACGGGGAGCTGATTTAATGCGTCTTAAGGGCGATAAAGAAAAAGGAAAACCATTTAAAAGAATTATCTTTAGCTTTGCAGGTATTATTGGTGATCCCGGAGAGAAACGACTAGATATCATGAAAGCGGCTAGAGATGGATGGAAGATGGGAGATACTGATGAAAATATACTTAAAGATCATAAAGGCAAACCGATACCAATTGATTCTTGGGCAGATGTTGGATCTTATCTTAATTGCGGTTTTAGTGGTTGGAAGGATGACGATTGGAAGTTATATGAACAGGATAAAGCACAGGGAGTATTAGGTGGTCTACGTTTACTTAGGGAGGAAAATCCAGATTTAGAAATTTCTGTCAGTGTTGGTGGTTGGTCAATGAGTGGTGCTTTTTATGAAGTATGTCGTGATGAGAATCTTCGTAAGCGATTTGTTGAGGGAGTTAAAGATTTATACACCAGATTTCCCATGTTAACCCATATTGATCTTGATTGGGAATATCCTGGTTCTGCGGGGAACAATAATCAATTTGATAAAGATGATTATAAGTATTTTGCTGATCTTATTAAGGATCTGAAGGGTGCGAATATCAGTAACTTAAAAGGAATTAGTATTGCAGCTTCCGCTGATATAGAAAAAATTAAAGCAGCGAATATTCCAGAATTGATCGCCGCCGGTGTCAATGAAATCAATTTAATGACTTATGATTTCTTTACATTGGGTGACGGAAAACTTTCTCATCATACCAATCTTTATCGCAATAAGGATGACCAGTATTCTAAATATTCAGTGGATGATGCAGTTAACTATCTTATCTCTTTAGGTATTAATAAGAAATTTATCTATATTGGTTATTCTGGCTATACACGTAGTGCCAGAACTGCGGAGTTAGAGAGTAATAATAACGAGCAGTTGGTTGGGAAATATTCTGATGGGGCATCTACTGTAGGGAGTTTCGAAAGCAGTGTAACTGAATGGACAGATATTATCTATAATTATGTTGATTATGAAAATCAAATAGGTCGTAATGGCTATACGGTTTTCCATGATCCAGTGGCGAAGGCCGATTATATTTACAATAAAGATCTCAAAGTATTTATGTCATTAGATACGCCTCGTTCAGTCAGAGAAAAAGGCCGCTATGTTAAAGAAAAAGGGCTAGGTGGCTTATTTATTTGGACCGGTGATCAAGATAATGGTTTATTAACAAATGCTGCTCATGAAGGATTGGGTCGTAAAGCAATTAAAGAAGTTATCAAAATGGACCCGTTCTATTTCGAAGGTGATCTTCCTTCTTACGATAAACCGAAAGAGAAACAGTGTGAAGCATGTAAATTAAATTGAATTTATGCGTTAAAAAAACCTCACTATTTAAAGTGGTTATAGTCTCTATAACTGTGCTATTCAGGTGTTTCCGATTAATTAGGTTGGGAATAATACAATGGATAAATATAAAAGCATTTCTCGTGAAAAACAGGATATAACAAAAGTATCGCCATTATTATCTGCGGTGGCAGAGATAAAATCATCAGCATCGCCAATATTGCCGACACGTTATATGTTGGCGAACTCAGGACAGAAGGAAGACAATTCTACTGTCACGCTACTCAATACACTTCAACGTCTGGGATATCACTCAATTTTTGATATTATTGAAGTATCAAAACAGCGCTTTATTAAACGCCATAACGAATCTTTATCAGGTCATGCCGAGGTAATTTTTGATAAAGCAGTGAGTGCGGCTAATCAATTGGTACAAAGTTATCGGCAAAGACAATTGAGAGATTATGATGGCGCATCATTAACAAAAGCGAGTTATCAGGCAAGATATTCTTTTTATAGTGGTGACAATCCCGACGAAAAAGAAAAATTGCCTGATTATAGCAATTTATTTCCTGAACCTTGGGATGATTTCTGTCAGCCAGATGCTATTGAGGCCCTTGATAGTCCGGTAAATTATCTGCTTGATCTTTATAAATTTGTACAACAAATAGAGTTGGATGGTTCCAATAGTGCGGTGGGATTGGAACAAAGACGTGCTGATATTCCTGACTTATTACTTAATAGTGATAATCTTTACAAAGAGATTACAGCAATCTCTATTGTGAATGATGTTTTGTCGAAAAGCGCCAGGGAATATATTGATCAGACGGGCCATGCGGATAAACCGGTTAATCAGGTTTTGGGAGAGACTCGTTTTCCATTTACACTACCTTATAGTTTACCTTCCCAACAGATAAATAAAGGCTTGGCCGAAGAAGAGACGGAATTAGGCACGATTATTCAGCAAGTGGATCAGCAATTTCCCTGGCATATATTAACTGAAAAGCGTGATCAGGCTTTGCTCGCTTATACTCAATTGAGTAAGGAGCAAATGACTTTACTGACAGAGAAAAGCCCATTTGCGCAAAATTTTTTATCACGTGAACAACTTATTAAGAGTTATTTCAGCACCAGCACAACCGAAATCTTGCCTGAACGTGATATTTCAAAACATGCTTATATTATTCTTGCTGATGGTAATGTTACTGGTCCGACATTGTTAAGTAATAATGTGGATAAAGCTTATGACGAGATTATTATTACTTGCGAAAATAAAGCGAAAGAGACGATCAAAGTTAAACTTCGTGGTGAAAATATTCTGACCTATAATCGTGTAAAAGCGAGGATGGAACCATTTAATAATTCATCTCCATTTAGTCGGCAATTAAAGTTAACCTATGCAGAAAGCGATAATAGTGAAATTGGTAATTTAGATAATGGTCCTTTCTTTGGCGCAATGACAGTTTATGCTGCGGTACCCAAAGAAAGCACAAATAATACTGCTGTAAATATCGAAGGTATTAACTTCCTGACCATGACTTATCGCTTCGCGATTGCTAAACAAGGCACTGCACAAGCAGAATTATTGCCGGAAGCTGAACAATTCTTCCAGGATAATTATGGCCTTTCCGCAGATGACAGTGTGAAATTAAAAGAGGTTCTATCTTTTGGTCAACAAACAGGATCGAAAGTGACAGATCTCGAACATTTGTTTAGTAGTGGTGATTTCCGGCCTTTAGTTTCACCAAATGTGCTATTTTCTAATCCTATTTTCGATAGTGGGCAAACATCAGAACACTTCCCTGCACCTTATCACTATGGTGGTGTTTATATAAATGCGGGGCAATTAGACGCATTAAGCATTGTGAGAACGGGCTCTGGACGAGAAATAGACGCGGTTTCTGATTTTCGTTATGATCGAATGAATCGTTTTATTCGTTTACAGCGTTGGTTAGAGCTACCTTATCATCAGCTTGATTTATTAATAATTTCGGCAATAAAAGCTGAACCCAATAATACCGATCTGACTATTTCCAATAATACATTAAGAGCATTAGGTTTATTCCGCCATTTATCAACACAATATAAAGTATTACCGGAAGCATTTGCTGGATGGATATATCAAATTACGCCATTTGCTATCAGCAATAATATTCCATTTTTTGATCAACTGTTTAATCAGTCTAAACTTTTTGACCAACCTTTAATGCTGGATGGGAAAGAGTTTAGCTATGCGGAAAATCAAGGAGAGGGCGCGAAAACAGTTAAACAATTGTGTGCAGGGTTAGCTATTTCTTTATCCACGTTTCAAGTGATTGCCCCTATCGTTGAGAAGGCTTTGAAGCTCTCTTCTGGCAAATTGGTGCGTAATCTCGATGTCGTGTCCAGACTTTATTGCCTGGTAACTATTCCGCGATTATTTGGTTTTTCTGCGGAGGATGGATTAATTCTAGCCGGTATTTTGACAGGTGAAGAGGGATATTTGGCTAATATTCCGATCTTTAAAGAAAAAGATGAGCAGAAAGATGACATTCTCAGTGTTATTGCTCAAATGGAGGTTTTGACTGCTTGGTTGGCTAAAACAAAGCTGACACCAATCAAACTTTCCTTATTATTAGGTAAAACTCAGCTTCCCGTGGTGCCAACAAGTGGCATGTTAACCTTTTATAAGGGAATTTCCGATGGTTTGACTGATAATGTGCGTTTACAACAGTCTGATTTTAATCGGCAAGAAATCAATGATATTGATTGGTGGAGTATTCTATCAGATGAAAATGGTGTTTTTGATAAGGATAACGGTTTAATCAAAGATATTCCATTGGTATGGGGAAAAACAGATGAAGAATCTTTGCGGAAAAAGATTGAAGATATTTTAAATGAGAAGAAGATAAATCCAGATAATAATCAAATTAATATTGTTGTGCAGATCATATTGCAAGCTAAAACCGCGCAAGAAAGTCTATTATCTAGCGCTATTGCGGGAGAATATGGAGTATCAAGGGATATTGTTCCACTACAACTGCGCTGGTTAGGAAGTGGTGTCTATTCAGTACTGAAACTGGTATTAGATAATACGCCAGAAAAAGTTGAAGATATTAAGAAAGAGTTTCTGGACCTGACCTATAGTCTGTTAGTTTATACTCAATTAATTAATGCATTGAGCATAAGTAATAATCTGCTGTTATTGCGCCTGACGAATCCTAAATGGTTGGGTTTAAACGTGGATGAAACAACGGAAATATCATTATCATTAGATGAAATTTTCCTGCTGAATCGCTATCAGGATTTACTGGAAAATGCGAAACAGAATGAGGATAAAATTCAAGAATATTTTACTTTTGCTAACAGTGAAACTTCACCGAAGACAAGAGAAGAGGATGATGACAATTATAAATGTGCGCAATTACTGGCTGAGATTTTAGATTGGGACCCTGATGAAATTTCTCTTGCTTGTAAGAAAGGAGGATTAGATAAACAACGTGCAATGATCTTATCCCAAATAGATTGGATACGACGATTGCAACAATTTTCTGTGAAAACTAATTTGTCCGTTGAGCCTTTATTAGGTGCTGGCGCACTTGACGTTAATTCAGATTTTGAAGCTTTCCAAAGTATCGGGGAAGCGGTAATGGCTGCATTAAAAGCGCAAGGAGATGATGAGAATGTCTAATTTAATTGAAGCAAAATTACAGGAAAATTTGCGTGATGCGTTAGTTGATTATTATCTTGGTCAGATTGTGCCGCATGATACCGCTTTTCAATCCTTGCGTGAAAGAATTCAAAATGTAGATGATTTATATGATTTTCTATTATTAGATACTCAGGTTTCTTCTAAAGTAAAAACAGCTCGTGTCGCACATGTTACTCAGTCTGTACAACAATATATTAACCGTATTGTTTTGAACTTAGAGTCAGGTTTATCGATGACTCAGGAAGATGCAGATAATTGGCAGGAGTTTGCTAATCGTTATGGTTATTGGGCGGCAAATCAACAACTGGCTATTTATCCAGAAGTCTATGTTGATCCCACATTACGTTTAACCAAAACAGAATTCTTCTTTCAACTTGAAAGTGCGCTTAATCAAGGCAAGCTCACCGATGATGTTGCTCAGAAAGCGATATTGGGATATTTGAATAACTTCGAAGAGGTCAGTAATTTAGAGGTGATTGCCGGCTACGAAGATGGTGTTGATATTGCCGATGATAAGATCTATTTCATTGCTAAAACACGAACTCAACCTTACCGTTATTTTTGGCGAACTTTAGATGCCAAACAGCGTAATAATCAGACTGATGAACTCTATCCTACCGCCTGGAGTGAGTGGAAGCTGATTAATGTTCCTTTAGAAAATGCATATAACGGTATTATTCGTCCAATTATCCTGAATAACCGATTATATATTAGTTGGTTTGAAGTTTCTGAAGAAAAACAAGATAAAGATAATAGTATTAAATATCGTACCAAACTTAATCTAGCTCATTTAGCGTTTGATGGTACCTGGAGTACCGGCACTACTGTTCGTGAAGATTTACTTGATCATTCTATGAAAGAGTTAATTGCGGTTCTCGATCGTACCGGAGATGTTGAACGCTTGGCTTTGGTGGCATTTGTGCGCTTGAAAGGTACAGATGAGAAGACCGGGCCTTATGATTATGATGAAGTTTTCACCTATGTTTGTGACAATCTATTAATGGCAGCAACGGATTTACCTAAATCCACTTCAACGCTATCCGATCTGGACGCATATGGCGCGGCTTTAGTCTGGTTCTATTTTCGGGAACCCTCGAATGGTGGGCCGGATGAATATAAGCAATTGGTGCTTTATCCCGTTAATAATAATATGAAATGGCCGATAGCCGAACCACCAACATTTGAAGGACAACTGGGTAAAATAGACGATTTTAAGCTGGATGCGACTTATGTTGACGGGACATTGAATATGTATCTTACGTCCACTTCAACGTATAAATATGATTTTAGCAGAAGCAAAAATATCCTTTATTGTATTTGGTTGGAAGATAGCAAGGGTGAACGCTGTTGGCTGAATTATAAGATACTGACTCCAGAAGATTATGATCCAAAGCTGAGTGTCACATTGAACCGTTGTGATAGAAATGATGTAACGGTTGTTACGGGTTTTAGTTTGCCGTCGGAAACGGGAGATGTTGCAGGTAAAATTAAGACTAAACTTAGTGTGGGTAAATTACTTCGCGATAAGGTTCAAATTAAACAGACTAAACAAACTCAATATTTGCAATTTCCAAAAGAAGAGCAACCAGAGGAACCATTAGAAAGTTGGTATTCTGACAAGGCGATTCGTTTAAATACCCTGTTTGCAAAAGAGTTAATTAGTAAGGCGAGTCAAAAACTGGATAAAGTTCTCAGTTGGGAAACGCAAAATATTCATGAAGAGCCGATTACCGGCAATGTTTCAAAACCTATCGACCTTAAAGGGGCAAATGGTATTTATTTTTGGGAATTATTCTTCCATATGCCATTTATGGTGGCCTGGCGGTTTAATGTGGAACAGCGTTATGAGGAAGCCAGTCGCTGGATTAAGTTTATTTTTAATCCTTTTGAAAGTAATGACGAACCGGCGCTGGAACAAGATAAGCCACGTTATTGGAATAGTCGCCCGATAATTGACGAGCCAAAGAGGTTACGTAGTCTGGTAGAACCGGCTGATCCTGATGCAATTTCTGCCAGTGAACCTATTCATTATCGTAAAGCGATTTTTAACTTCTACGTTAAGAATATTATCGATCAGGGTGATATGGAATATCGCAAGCTACAGCCAACGGCCAGAACGGTGGCTCGTCTGAGCTATGCAACGGCAAGTTCATTATTAGGTGCGCGTCCTGATCTCCAATTAGCCAGTTCCTGGCAGCCAATAACCCTTGAGGATGCATCATATAAGAAGAATAGCGCGGTACGAGCATTGGAGATGATAAGTTATCCCTTGCCTTATGCCCCGGTGGTTCATGATAGAACTATTCGTGCGATGGATAATGATCTCTTCATGAAACCGATTAATGAAGAGTTAACGGCCCTGTGGGATAGAATAGAAAACCGGATTTACAATTTACGGCATAATTTAACGCTGGATGGTAAAGAAATTTCTATGGATCTTTATGATTCGAAAATTTCTCCTCGTGGATTAATGAATCAGCGTTATCAGCGAGTGGTTGCCGCCAGAAATGCCAGCAGAATGAATTTCAGAGTACCAAATTATCGTTTTGAACCCATGTTGGCGCGGGCGAAATCGGGTGTCGATACGTTGATACAGTTTGGTAGCACATTATTAAGCTTGTTGGAACGGAAAGATAATTTGAGTTTTGAATCATTCCAGATGGTTCAGAATAATGATCTCTACCGTTTTGCGGTTGACCTCCAGCAACAAGATATCAATATTAATCAGGCCAGTCTTGATGCGTTGCAGGTGAGCAAACAATCTGCCCAGGATCGGTACGAACATTATAAAAGTCTTTATGATGAAAATATTTCGTCAACGGAACAGCAGGTTATTGAATTACAGGCTCAGGCGTCTTCTGCTCTATTAGCTTCACAAGTATCAAGAACGGCTGCGGCGGCACTGGATTTAGTTCCCAATATTTATGGATTGGCAGTTGGGGGATCTCATTGGGGGGCTGCTTTAAATGCGGTTGCTGAAATAGCAACGTTGAAACATCAGTCCGATAGTACTAAAGCTGATAGCCTCAGTGTTTCTGAATCTTATCGCCGTCGTCGGCAGGAGTGGGAACTGCAATATAAACAAGCTGAATGGGAAGTAAAATCTATTGATCAGCAAATTAATATTCAGCAGTTGCAGGTCGGTGCCGCGCGTAAGCGTTTGGCGCAAGTTGAAGCGCAGCAACAACAATCTCAGGCATTGTTGGCTTATTTCTCCAGCCGTTTTACTAATGAAAGTTTATATACCTGGATGATTAGCCAGATCTCAAGCCTCTATTTGCAGGCTTATGATTCTGTTTCTTCATTATGTTTATCCGCACAATCTTCTTTACAATATGAGCTTGGGCTAGGCGAGCAGAATTTTATTGATGGTGCGAGCTGGAATGATCTCTATCAAGGGCTGTTAGTTGGTGAAAATCTGAAATTGGCGTTGCAACGTATGGAACGCACTTATGTTGAGCAAAATTCACGTAGATTGGAAATTATCAAAACGATTTCGCTTAAATCTTTATTGGGTGAGTCTTGGGAAGATAATCTCAGGACTTTAAAAGCGCATAATGCAATCACTTTTAATTTGGATGAGTTAAAGCAATTTGGTTTGGATTATCCGGGTTTATTTAATCGGCGGATTAAATCTGTTTCAGTGACTTTGCCGATGTTAATTGGCCCTTATGAAGATATCTGCGCCAAATTAAGTTTGTCGGGTGTGAGCAGTTATACGACCAAAGCGGATCTTAAAACCGTTGAAAAAATGTTGAAAGAGGGAACTCGTGCGGAAACGCCTTATACAGTTCGCAGCATCCAGCCCAATCAACAAATCGCTTTATCTACCGGGATTAATGACAGCGGAATGTTTACGCTTAATTTCGATGATGAACGTTTCTTACCCTTTGAGGGAGTTGGGGTAGGATCAAGTTGGAATTTCCAATTTACCAATACATCGCAGGAGTTAGAAAGTCTGACCGATGTGATTCTTCATATTCGATATACCGCGCAAGAGGGGTCTGCATCATTTGGTTCGGCTGTTAAGGCATTATTGAACAAGGAACATCCAGATTTGGTATGACGAGAATTAAGAATTAAATGAATCAGTCATCTGAATTTAAAGTTCTTACTCGTTATCATTAACATTCAAATTAGCCTCTTCTATCCATGTGGAGGCTAAATATAAATTTCATTGGAGTTTATAAATGGTAAACAAATATACTTATACCTCATCGAAATCCATGTCCGACATAAGTGATATTATTGGTGAGCCATTAACCGCATGGAAAAATCAGGCAGGCGGCCAAGTTTATAATGTTATTTTCAATGGTGGCGTTTATACCAATACCTACTGGGTTGAGCGCTGGCATATTCCTGATTCTGCGGCTAAAGAGGGAACGCCGCACAACGCCTGGAAATATATTCGTCCTGCGACGGAGGAAGAGATAAAAGAGCACGGAAATCCTACTGATGGGCGCGTTGATCCGACAGAAGATATTCCTTCACCAGTTTTACAACCGGATGCTATTACAGAACAAACCTATCAACGGCCGGATGTTGATTTTAAACCGGATGGTTCAGCGGGCAACCTTTCTTATACTGCGACGCGCGTTTGTCGCCCGATGTTTAATGAATATGAAAGCGATAAATCCAGACCGAAACTTTCTGCTTATATTACTGATTGGTGCCAATATGATGCGCGCTTAGATGGTAAGAATGAAGAAGCCGATGATCGGGGAAGAGGATTTGATTTAAGCACTATCAATGTGACTGCTTATGATAAATTAATATTCAGTTTCTTGGGTATTTACGGTGATACTGGTGTAAAAGGGAAGAAAATTAAAGAAGTTGCCGATGGTTGGAATAGTCAGAGTGAAATAAAAATTACCGAAGGCCATATTGTTCCTCTTGATCCTTATGGTGATTTAGGTACTGCCCGTAATGTGGGATTACCTAAGGAAAGTGCTAATACTGATATTAATGCAGGAACATTCCTGCCTTTTTATCAACAAAAGAAAGCGTCCGGTTTATTAGGCGGATTACGCGAATTACAAAAAACGGCGCGTTTAGCGGGTCATAAACTTGAATTGGCTTTTAGTATTGGTGGCTGGAGTATGTCCGGTTATTTCTCCGTGATGGCGGCTGATGAAACAAAACGTGGCGTTTTTGTTGACAGTATTGTTGATTTTTTTGAGCGCTTTCCTATGTTCAGTTGTGTCGATATTGACTGGGAATATCCCGGAAGCCCGGGTGAGGATGGCAATGTTTACGATCCGAAAGATGGAGAACATTACGCTCTGTTGATTAAAGAATTACGTGAATCTTTGGATAGCCGATTTGGGCGAGGGGATAGAAAAGAGATCTCCATTGCTTGTAGTGGTGTAAAAACGAAATTAGAGACATCCAATATTGCCGAATTAATCAAGAATGGTTTGGATAACATTTATTTAATGAGTTACGACTATTTTGGTACCGGGTGGGCGCCTTATATCGGCCATCATACTAATCTCTATTCGCCAAAAGATCCTGATCCATCAGGTGCGTCTGATTTATCCGCGGAAGTTGCTATCAATTATTTACATCAGGATCTTGGCATACCTTTGGAGAAAATTCATTTAGGGTATGCTAACTATGGTCGTGCAGGCAAAGGAGCAAAGCTTGAAACCCGTGAATATAATAAAACTGGCGATGCGTTAGGAACAATGGAAAAAGGTTCACCTGAATTCTTTGATATTGTTAATAATTATCTGGATAGCGAGCATACCTTGGCGACCGGGAAAAATGGCTTTGTGCTAATGACGGATACCAATGCTGACGCCGATTTCTTGTTTAGTGAAACAGCAGGACACTTTATTTCATTAGATACACCACGCACGGTGAAGCAGAAAGCGGAGTATGTCGCTAAGAATAAACTGGGCGGCATATTTTCTTGGTCAGGCGATCAGGATTGTGGTTTATTGGCGAACGCGGCCAGAGAGGGAATGGGTTATGTCGCTAAATCTAATGATGAGACCATCGACATGGGGCCGCTCTATAATCCGGGTAAGCCCTATTATTTGAAATCTATTGGCTAGATGAAGAAAAACGCTGATTAATTCTTCTCTGTCAGTAAAAAGGGACATTGCATTTCTCGTCTGGGAATTTCTTCACTCTTAACATTACTCTATTCAGCCCGATATTTTAGGGCTGAATATGGCTCTATTCTGTAAAATGCCGCCATTTATCGTTAAGCTATACCTAAGCTATTTAATCAGAGAACGGAATAATGACCAATTCAACGACGGAATGGGTGACAATTTATGATCTGCATAGCCATACGACTGCATCGGATGGTTTACTTTCACCATCAGAATTGGTTGAACGGGCAGTGGCAATGGGCGTTAATGTATTGGCTGTGACGGATCATGATACAACGGATGCTATTTTGCCCGCTAATGAACATATCAGTCGGCACAACTTGCCATTAAAACTGATATCAGGCGTTGAGATATCTACCCTGTGGCAAAATATGGAGATTCATATTGTTGGTTTAAACATTGATATTCAATCAAACGCAATGGCTACATTACTCGGTAAACAAGCTGAACTCAGAAAAGAGAGAGGAATTGAAATAGGCCGTAGATTGGCAAAGGTAGGTATTCCCGATGCTTGGGCAGGGGCGAATCAGTTAGCGAAAGGTGGACAAGTGACCCGAGGCCATTTCGCCCGTTATTTAATTGAAATAGGCAAAGAGCCAACAATGGCGAAAGTATTTAAAAAGTATCTGGCAAAAGGAAAAATCGGATACGTTCCACCTCAATGGTGTACAATTGAACAAGCTATTGATGCCATTCATCAATCAGGTGGTCAAGCAGTCATTGCTCATCCGGGACGATATGATTTATCGACTAAATGGTTGAAGCGTCTGATTGTCTGGTTTAAACAACATGGCGGTGATGCGATGGAAGTTGCACAGTGCCAGCAGGCGCCTAACGAACGGCAATATCTCGGTCAATTGTCGCGGGAATATGACTTGATGGCTTCGTTAGGTTCTGATTTTCACCAGCCTTGTTCATGGATAGAGTTAGGGCGTAAATTGTGGTTGCCCGGTGATGTGGTACCAATATGGCGTAACTGGTCACTGTAGGGGCTGCATAAAATTAAGAGGTAATTTATGAGCCAGTTTTTTTATATTCATCCTGATAATCCGCAGCCGCGTTTAATAGGGCAAAGTGTGGATGTGCTTAAAAAGGGTGGGGTAGTTGTTTATCCAACAGATTCCGGTTATGCGATTGGTTGCCATCTGGAAGATAAAGATTCGATGACTCGGATATGCCGTATCCGTCAGTTAGATAGTCATCATAATTTCACCTTAATGTGCCGGGATTTGTCAGAAATATCGACCTATGCTTATGTCGATAATTCAGCTTTTCGTCTGATTAAGAATAATACGCCGGGTAATTACACGTTTATTTTGCGTGCGACGAAAGAAGTTCCTCGTCGTTTGATGAATGATAAGCGGAAAACCATCGGGTTACGTGTTCCATCTAATCCAATTGCTTTGGCGCTGCTTGAACAAGTGGGTGAACCATTGATGTCCACGAGCCTGATTTTGCCGGGCAATGATTTTGCTGAATCTGATCCTGAAGAAATTAAAGATAATTTGGGAAAGTTGGTTGATCTGATTATTCACGGGGGGTATTTGGGGCAACAGCCTACCACCGTAATTGATTTAACTGAGAATACGCCGGTTGTAATACGGGAAGGGGCTGGCAATATCACGCCATTCTTATAAGCCCCGCAGTAATTATTTTCAGAATCTATATAAAGCCTGTGTATTATACGCAGGCTTTTTATTTTTTAATGGAATCGAAATGGTTATTGTTATTTCGAATTATTAATACTGACTCAATAAAATAGAATTATCATCTGTTTAATAATTAAGTTGATTTTAATAACGTGATAAGGAAATATTTACCGCACCTTAGGTAAGTATATTTGCTAATTATTTAATCATATTATTAGGTATAAAACCTTTTGGCTGTCTATTTAATATAAATAACAGCGTAAGGTTATCCATCCATTATAAAATCAAGGGATATTGAAAATGTCAGTTGTTAATTTCTCCGATCAACCAGTTGATGTCAGTAATGTTCATACTTGGCCAAAATCACCAGATAGGGATTTAACCGCATGTGGGCGTGACGCATATGCTGAAAAATCAGTGCAAGAAGCATTGATCGGAGATCCTGATAAAGCGATAAAATTAAGCGAATTAAATGATATTCTGGCTACCTGTGAACCTTTTGACTTTAACGGAGTCACTCTATATGCAAAAGATCCGGTATTGGCCTTAATTAAAGCATTATCAGAGAAAAATGGTTATTTATTGGATGATTCATATCCTCCTGAACAATGGCAAAGTGGGGGCGTTGATAAGCATAGCCGTATTAAAGATTTTATTGAATCCCCTAGCATGTTTATTAAAGGGATAGAGATGATCGATATGGGCCAGCTCTATCTTGGTAATTGCGGCTTTGTTAGCACCGTTGGGGCAATTGCGTCCCATCCAGAAGGGCATAATGTGTTATTCTCTTCCATTTATCCGCCAGTTTATAATTCAACGGGCGTTTATTCCGTTAGAATCATCAATCAATCGAAAATTGGTTATTTACTGATTGACGATGATCTGCCTCGCGTTAATTTCTCTGCTATGGAAGATAAGAATGAATTTTGGTATTACCTGATTGAAAAAGCATTTGCGAAATTGCATGGAAGCTATGAGAATTTAGGCGGCGGTAATGAAATCTATTTTGGTATAGAATCGACAGCAAATACCGGTATTAATCAGGATAATCAGGATCGTATTTGGGATGAGAAATTTATCGATATCTTCAAAGTAAAACATCATGTGACTTATCAAGGAACGGGTTCGTCTACGGATTTGGTATCAGGTCATGCTTATTTAATATTAGATGCTCAACAATGGAATGATATTAAGTTAGTACGACTGCATAATCCGTGGAATGTCGTTAAATACAAAGGTCCATATTCTCCTGGCTCTGCTGAATGGAAAAATATTCCAGAAGACGTGCAAAATGATATATTCCAGAATAGCCGATTTGAAGGGAAATCATTCTGGATGCCATATGATCTCTATGTTAAGAACTTGCCAAAAATCAGCGATATGTATCTCAGTGAAACCATCCCTGATTCACTGAAAAGTATTGCAAATCCATCTCCAATTCAAGAGTGAATAAGATATCGGTTTTGCCAGGATTGAGTTGTCATTCACTAATTTAATATTAGTGCCTGGTATTAATAGCAATTTAAATAAAACTTAATGAAATGGTGGCCTGAAATTTATAATTTTTGGCCACCTTTTATGTTATTAAAAGATTATATTTTATCAATTATTTGATAATTGAAACAGTGAGTGGATTCTATGATTGTAGTTATGTTTTGGTCCGGTTGGTACAGTAATATTTCTGTGTTTTTCTGACCAAATTCGGTGTTGAGTGATAAATAGGTACATTTATTAGCATCATTGACTTTAAAATTCGTGTAGAATGCGCCACCACGGAGTTAGGATTATGATGTATTTTTTGACATCCTATGCTATCAAATGTATTAAAATCAGTTTGTTATGATTGAATTTTTACCATAACGTATTGATTGATATATAACACGACGCCTGTGAAGGCGACAACAGAGGTTGCTCAATGAGCGGTAAAACACAGAAATCTGAAAAGTTACAGAAAATTCTCGCGCGTTCCGGTCACGGTTCCCGCCGCGAAATAGAAGGTTATATTCAACAAGGGCGCGTCAGTGTTGACGGTAAAATTGCGACTTTAGGCGATCGCCTTGAAGTTCAGCCCGCCACAAAAATCCGTCTTGATGGTCGGATATTAAATATCAAAGAATCGCAAAAAGCGGTTTGCCGCGTTCTGGCTTATTACAAACCAGAAGGCGAGCTTTGTACTCGTCATGATCCAGAAGGACGGCCAACGGTTTTTGATCGTCTGCCTAAATTGCTTGGTTCCCGCTGGATAGCGGTTGGGCGTCTGGATGTGAATACCTGTGGTTTGTTGCTATTTACCACGGATGGCGAGCTGGCTAATCGTTTGATGCATCCAAGCCGTGAAGTTGAACGCGAATATGCAGTCCGTGTCTTTGGTGAAGTTGATGACGCTAAATTGAAACAACTGGCTAAGGGCATTCAACTGGAAGATGGCCCCGCTTCATTCCGCACTATCGCGTTTAAAGGCGGTGAGGGGATGAATCAGTGGTATAACGTCACGCTGACAGAAGGACGTAATCGTGAAGTTCGTCGTCTTTGGGAAGCAGTTGGCGTGCAGGTGAGCCGCCTTATTCGTGTGCGTTATGGCGATATTGGCTTGCCAAAAGGTTTACCACGCGGAGGATGGACGGAACTGGGTTTGGAACAGACTAACTATCTGCGTCAATTAGTGGGTTTGAATGAAGAGACAGTTTCCAAAGTGGCAGTGGGACCTGATCAACGTCGCCTTAAAGCTAACCAAATCCGCCGAGCGGTTAAACGCCATGCTCAAGTCGCATCGCGTCCATCGACAGGAAAACGTCAAGGCAGTTCGCGCCAGAATGCGGGGCGAACAACCTCATCAAAAGGCCGCTAAGTTTTCTGGGTCTCGTGTCATAACGGGACCTTTTTACCAGTCGATCCCTTTTTGTGCCTTAATACCGGCGTCGAAAGCGTGTTTTACCGGACGCATCTCTGTAACGGTATCTGCCATTTCCAATAATTCACGATGACAACCGCGGCCGGTGATAATAACAGATTGGTGCTCCGGTCGGTGGTTAAGCGCAGTAATAACTTCTTCCAGAGGAAGATAGCCATAACTCACCATATAAGTCAGTTCATCCAATACGACCAGATCCAAATCGGGATCAGATAACATCTCTAACGCATGGCGCCATACTTGACGGCAGGCTACAGTATCGGTTTCCCGGCTTTGAGTTTCCCAAGTAAAACCCGTCGCCATAACATGGAAATTCACCCCATGTTGTTCTAGCAGATTTTTCTCGCCATTCTCCCATGTACCTTTGATAAATTGGATCACACCGGCGCGAAATCCATGACCTATCGCGCGGGTCGCTGTGCCAAATGCAGCGGTGGTTTTACCTTTGCCATTGCCGGTGAAAACGATGAGAATACCCCGTTCTAACTGGGCGGCTTCAATACGGGAATCCACTTTTTCTTTTAGGCGCTGTTGCCTTTTCTGATGCTGGTTGTCATTGATTGTCATTATTCGGCTGGCCCTGCTTTGCGTCCGGGTTGTGCATCAAAACTGATGCCTGTTTTATGCAGACTATCTCTGCCCATAAGATAAAGATACAGCGGCATAATATCTGCCGGTGTTTTCAGTTTAGCAGAATTTTCGTTAGGGAATGCTCTGGCGCGCATATTTGTGCGTGTACCGCCGGGATTAATACAGTTAACGCGTAGAGAAGCGTGTTTATATTCTTCGGCTAAAACTTGCATCATGCCTTCGGTTGCAAATTTAGAGGCGGAATAAGCTCCCCAGCCACTGCGACCTTCGCGGCCAACGCTCGAACTGGTAAAGATGAGTGATCCGTCAGGCGACGTCAATAATAGCGGCAGCAAAGCTTGAGTTAACATAAAGGTCGCATTGACGTTGACTTGCATAACGTCATGCCATAATTGGACGGGTTGCTCCGCCATCGGCGCGACAGCTCCCAGTAAACCGGCATTATGCAATACGCCATCCAGACGCGGATAATGTTGCGCTAAATTGTCAGCGAATGTCTGGCACTCTTCGGCTGTGACGGTAAGCAGATCCATTGTGTAAACAGTTGCAGGTGCGCCACCTGCTTGTTCAATCTCTTTTTGGACGGCTTCCAGTTTGTGTGTTGTTCTGCCAAGTAAGATCACTTGTGCGCCATAACGGGCGTAAGTCAAAGCCGCTTCACGGCCAATACCCTCTCCAGCGCCTGTCACCAGAATAATACGTTGTTGTAGGAGGTCATGTTTTGGTTGGTAATGTAACATTTGAAGATTTCCTGTTGTTGACGGCGCGATTTGTTACCGTCGGAGGCCGTTTTGGCTATCAAAACAGAAAGTTATATATCGAGTCAAATTTGCCAAGGTTGATTGCTCAGGAGATATACCCGTCATCTTTCAAGCTGCCTCTTTGTTGGCTGCACTCGCTCACCCCGGTCACATAGTTTGCTATGCTCCCGGGGATTCACTCCCTGGCCGCCGCGCTGCAACTTGAAATCCATAGGGTATAAGCGGAAAATATGGCGGGTTGATAGAGGTTTGTGTAATTCTTTATGGCGCGGAGTCTCTTATTATCTGATTTATAGAAATAGTGCTGTGTTGGTAGTTATTTGCTTCTGGCTAATATATAATTTTTCTTCATCAGAGCTAAGTCATTTAATCCAATTTCATACCGGAGTGATTATGAGTCAAATACAAACGGAAAAAGCAGCCCTTCTAATTTAATCAATTTGTTAAATTCTACATTAGAAGGGGAAAACATGAATTACTCAAAGATTGCTATAGATCGCTGGGATAGGAAAGAGCATTTCTTGCATTATCGTAATATCGTGCAATGCGGATTTAGTCTGACAACAAAAATTGATATTACCCATTTGTTATCTTCGTTGGTAGAAAAACAATATAAATTCTACCCAACTATGATTTATTTAATATCAAAAGTTGTGAACTCTTACTCTGAGTTCAGAATGGCTATGAAAGATGAAGAATTAATTGTATGGGATGGCGTCAATCCCGCGTATACAATCTTTCATAAGGAAACCGAAACATTCTCAGCGATTTGGACTGAATTCAATTCTGATCTGCCAGAATTTATGAAAAACTATTCTGCTGATTATGAAATCTATAAAGATAATCTTTGCTTTTTTTCTAAACCAGAACTACCTGAAAACCACTTTCACATATCGTCAGTACCGTGGGTGAGTTTTGATGGATTTAACTTGAACATCGCGAGTTTTACGGATTATTTTCCACCTATATTTACAATGGGAAAATTTTACCAAGATGGGAATCAAACTCGGTTGCCTTTGGCGGTTCAGGTGCATCATGCTACTTGTGACGGTTTCCATGTGGGGCGTGTTATTCATAAATTACAAGAACTATGTAATGATTTTGTTTAGTTAAAGACAATCTGAATTATTTATGGCCTCAATATAAGGTTGTATTGAAATACACGAATAACCATCAGTTAATACTGGTGGTTTTTATGTCCGTAATATTTATACCCTATGGATTTCAAGATGCATCGCGGCGGCAAGAGAGCGAGCCATTGCATCATTTATAGCGATAACGCTCTCCTTTCCTGCTGTTCGATAATTTCCTGTTTCTCTTTCAGGTAATCGTAGCGATCATAGTGCTTGGTTGAAACGCCGGGGTTTTTGTGATTCTGCAATCTAATCCCCTATTTTTGAATTGGTTCCCCATTTCTCTATCTAATGGTGTAGAATTAGCTACTGAGACCGATATACTGGGCGTTTTTATTTGTACATATTCGTGTTTATTGAATGCGAGTTAATTATAATATATTGTTTTTAAATGAAAAAAACTAAATACATTTATTGTAAATTCATAATCTAAGAAACAAAAGGTGGGTTTTGTGGAGTACTTATCTCTTTACGGGTTGTTTTTAGCCAAAGTCGTTACGCTGGTATTGGCGGTTATTGCTCTGGCAATATTCGGTATCGGCATAGGAATGCGGAAATCCTCGCTAAAAGGAGAATTGAAACTCACCGATCTCGGTGAATCATATCGGGATAAGCAGCGTCAAATGCAGCGGGCGCGAATGACAGAAGCGGAAGGGAAAATCTGGCAGAAAGAGTTTAATAAACAACAAAAACTCGAATCCAAACAGAAGAAAAGTGACGCTAAAGCCGGTCATAAAGGGTTACAGAAACCTTGTCTTTATGTACTGGATTTTAAAGGGAGCATGGATGCTCATGAAGTTGATTCATTACGTGAAGAGATTAGCGCGATTCTGGCCGTGGCAGATGCAAAAGATGAAGTGTTGTTGCGTTTGGAAAGCCCTGGAGGAATGGTGCATGGCTATGGGCTGGCGGCCTCTCAGCTTGTCCGTTTGCGTCAGAAAGGCATTCGCTTGACTATCGTCGTAGATAAAGTTGCTGCCAGTGGGGGCTATATGATGGCCTGTGTTGCTGATCGTGTGGTTGCCGCGCCTTTTGCCATTATTGGTTCTATTGGCGTGGTCGCCCAAATTCCGAACATTCATA
Organism: Photorhabdus hainanensis; assembly: GCF_018448965.1. NCBI lineage: Bacteria > Pseudomonadati > Pseudomonadota > Gammaproteobacteria > Enterobacterales > Morganellaceae > Photorhabdus > Photorhabdus hainanensis. The sequence goes on from NZ_RCWD01000014.1 coordinate 98,919, forward strand.
AGCTATTGAAGAAAAATGATATCGATGTGGAACTCCATACGGCTGGTGAATATAAACGTACACTGACTGTGTTGGGAGAAAATACAGAACAGGGCCGGAAAAAATTCCAGGAAGATCTGAATCAGACTCACGAATTATTCAAAGCGTTTATTCATACACATCGCCCATCGCTTGACGTGGAAAGTGTGGCGACCGGTGAATACTGGTACGGCTCACAAGCGAAAGAGAAGGGATTGATTGACGAAATTGGCGTCAGCGATGATCTGTTGATTGCTCAAATAGATAATTGTGAAGTTATTGGCGTCAGTTATACACGCCGTAAACGCATGGTAGAGCGTTTCACCGGCAGTGCGATGGAAAGTATTGATAAACTGTTATTGCGCTGGTGGCAAAGAGGGGAGAAGCCTTTGCTTTAATTAAAGTTCCGCTATTTTAAATCAATTATCTTGGCGTATTCCAAGGCGTTCTGTTTTGACGTTCAGGAGCGCCTTGATATATTGCTTAATTGCAATGTGCTAAATGTGCTAATTGTACAGCGCGACGCTTATTCTCATGATGTTTTTCCCCTGAAAAACCCGCTATTTTGGCCCTGTTAAAATATTACAGGTGTTACATAATTTGCTTTACATCCCCTTCCTGCTTGTGAGGAGCCGCAGGCTTTTCTACACCAATAGTTGATACTCTGGCTTTGCGTTTATCTGTTTTGCCGGGTTGATCTTCAAATAAGCACAAGTCATTTTTGCACAGCGCTATTGGCGTCTTTAAACGCACTATGCAAATCCCCGAAAAATGGCGACTTACAATAATATTCATGAGGAAATAAAGTATTATGGCGATTTCACAATACGATATTCATACCAGTCATGCTGTCATCTCTGTCGCTGATACGGGAGGTGATGGGTTGCCGGTCCTTCTTATACACGGTAATTCAAGTTGTAAAGAAGTTTTTCGCCATCAAATTAACTGTTTTGGCGACGAATACCGGATTTTAGCGATTGATTTACCAGGACATGGCGCTTCATCAAACGCAGAGGACCCTCGCCGGACCTATTCGATATCCGGTTATGCTCTTTGCATCATCGAAGTACTGGAGAAGTTAGGCATCGATAAAGTTGCTGTTTTCGGATGGTCACTGGGCGGGCATATCGGTTTGGAGCTGATCCCGCGATTCCCTGGGATTGTTGGGCTAATGATTTGTGGTACGCCGCCGGTTAGCCCAGGTGCAGAGAATGTCAGTCTTGGATTTAAACCAAGCCGGTTTATGGCAATATCTGGTAAGGCTTCGCTGACAGAAGAGGAAATTACGGATTATACCCTGGCGTTGTATGGAAAAGACGCGCTTTGTGAGCCATTTCTAAGAGCCGCAGTAGCGCGGACCGATGGCTTGGCTCGGCAATATATGTCTGAAGCGTCGGTTTCACCGGATGTTATGGATCAACGATTATTGGTTGAAACAAACCCAACACCACTTGCTATCGTTAATGGTGCAGAAGATTTATTTGTTAATATTGATTATATTAACGGAATAATCTACAAAAATCTCTGGACTGATCAAGTGTATAACTTGCTCCACTTGGGACATGGGCCATTCTGGGAATCTCCAGAGCTGTTTAATCGTTTGATGGCGGGTTTTTTCTCTGATCTCACCTTAGAAATGTAATTAATACCTGTAGTTTGTCATCAGCGGTATTTTATATACCCGGCAGATATATTTTTATATCGTTTTCATATATCTGCCTATTCATTGCTCAATAAGTTTTTGTTATTAATTTTCGAGATAATATTGTTTCGGTAGGATATGCTTCAGATGTTTGAACATATTGAAAATAGTAGTACTTTTACCCATAGGTAAACCATTTCCGCTTAGAAAAGATTCACCATCAATACTAATACATTTCCTTTTTGTTCTACGCTACTTATATACATGCCATGAATAAAATCTTCATGTTGACGGATGATATGGCTGGTTTTTTTTAATCATTGTTCACCTTTAATCGGTGTTGTTCGGTTGTATCTTTTCCTGTCCTTATCAAAAATAATTTGTTGCGCATCATTTTTTATCAGGTAGAGTGTGAACTTTTCATCATGCAGATGGAAGATTTTGTTTACGGTTATTACTTCATTCATTTGCATAGCTCATGGGCGGTATCTAAAATACCTTAGATAATTCAATATGTTTCGAGTTTGGGGAAATCAACTGAATAAAAATAAGTTGATATATTGAGAATCTATCGCAATATAAAAAGAGGTTTTAAATACCGTGATATGGCGCAGTGAATTCCACCATCTGAAAAGATAATTAGGTAAAGATAACTATGGGTAAAGCTCTTGTAATAGTGGAGTCCCCGGCAAAGGCCAAAACAATCAACAAATATTTGGGGAGTGACTACGTGGTGAAATCCAGCGTTGGTCATATCCGTGATTTGCCGACCAGTGGCTCAGCCAGCCAAAAGAGTTCGAGCTCATCTACCGATAAGTCTAAGAAGAAGGTTAAAAAAGATGAGAAAGCTGCATTAGTCAACCGTATGGGGGTTGATCCATACCGTGGTTGGGAAGCGAATTATCAGATTTTGCCGGGCAAAGAGAAGGTCGTGGCAGAGCTAAAATCGCTGGCTGAAAAAGTTGATCATGTTTATCTCGCAACGGATCTTGACCGCGAGGGAGAAGCCATTGCATGGCACTTGCGGGAAGTGATTGGTGGCGATGGCGATCGTTTTAGCCGGGTTGTTTTTAATGAAATCACTAAAAATGCCATTAAACAGGCATTTGATAATCCGGGTGAATTAAATATTCACCGGATAAATGCTCAACAAGCTCGTCGTTTTATGGATCGAGTTGTGGGTTATATGGTTTCTCCGTTGCTGTGGAAAAAGGTCGCCAGAGGACTATCCGCCGGTCGGGTGCAATCGGTGGCGGTACGTCTGGTGGTAGAGAGAGAACGTGAAATTAAAGCGTTTGTACCGGTAGAATATTGGCAATTACATGCTGATTTGCTGGCGAAAGGCGAAATTTCACTGCATATGGAAGTGACTCATCAGCAGGGTAAGCCGTTTAAGCCGGTTAATAGCGAACAAACGCAAGCCGCCGTCTCTTTACTGGAAAAAGCCCGTTACAAAGTGCTTGATCGTGAAGATCGTCCGACATCCAGTAAACCAGGCGCGCCGTTTATCACCTCTACATTGCAACAGGCAGCCAGCACGCGTTTAGGGTTTGGCGTTAAAAAGACCATGATGATGGCTCAACGTTTGTATGAGGCCGGATATATTACTTATATGCGTACTGATTCAACTAATTTGAGTCAGGATGCGCTGGATATGGTTCGTGGTTATATCGGTGATAATTTTGGCGATAAATACCTGCCAAAAACTGCCAATACTTACAGTAGTAAAGAGAATTCACAGGAAGCGCACGAAGCGATTCGTCCTTCCAGTGTTGATATCATGGCAGAACAACTGAAAGATATGGATACGGACGCACAGAAACTGTATCAGCTAATCTGGCGTCAGTTTGTGGCTTGTCAGATGACGCCGGCGAAATACGATTCCACAACATTGACTGTACAGGCGGGTGATTTTGAATTACGCGCCAAAGGTCGTACATTGCGTTTTGATGGCTGGACAAAAGTGATGCCTGTATTGCGCAAAGGTGACGAAGACCACACGTTGCCGGTTGTTGAAATTGGTACAGAACTTGATTTGCAACAACTGATCCCAAGCCAGCACTTCACTAAACCACCGGCGCGTTATAGTGAGGCATCTCTGGTTAAAGAGTTGGAGAAACGCAGTATTGGTCGCCCATCCACTTATGCTTCCATTATCTCCACAATTCAGGAGCGTGGTTATGTTCGTGTGGAGAGTCGGCGTTTCTACTCAGAGAAAATGGGTGAGATTGTGACTGATCGTCTGGAAGAGAATTTCAACGAGCTGATGAGTTATGATTTTACTGCGCGAATGGAAGATCAGCTTGATCAGGTTGCAAGTAACAAAGCCGAATGGAAAGGGGTTTTGGATGAGTTTTTCACTGATTTTAGTGAACAGCTAGACGTCGCCAATAAAGAGCCGGAAGATGGCGGCATGCGGCCCAATCCGATGGTTATTACCTCTATTGAATGTCCGACATGTCAGCGTTCTATGGGCATTCGAACGGCGACTACTGGCGTTTTCCTGGGTTGCTCTGGCTATGCGTTATCACCTAAAGAGCGTTGTAAGCAGACGATAAACCTTATCCCTGAGAATGAAATTCTTAATATCTTGGAAGGGGATGAGGCGGAAACAAATGCGTTGCGAGCTCGTCGTCGCTGTAAAAAATGTGGTACGGCGATGGACAGCTACCTCATTGATAACCAACGTAAATTACATGTTTGCGGTAATAACCCTGCTTGTGATGGTTATGAAGTGGAAGAGGGCGAATTTCGCATTAAGGGATATGACGGTCCTGTTATCGAATGTGATAAATGCGGCGCTGAAATGCACCTGAAAATGGGGCGTTTCGGTAAATACATGGGCTGTACCGATGAAACTTGTAAAAATACGCGTAAGATCTTACGTAGCGGGGAAGTCGCGCCGCCAAAAGAGGACCCGGTTCCGATACCTGAGCTTCCTTGTGAAAAATCTGATGCCTATTTTGTATTACGCGATGGCGCCGCTGGCGTATTTTTAGCGGCGAGTACCTTCCCTAAATCTAGAGAAACCAGAGCGCCGTTGGTAGAAGAGTTAGCGCGTTTTAAAGAGCGTCTGCCGGAGAAATTACGTTACTTGGCTGATGCTCCCGCGGCAGATGCTGAAGGCAATAAAACAGTTATCCGTTTTAGCCGTAAAACTAAACAGCAATATGCTTCTTCGGAGAAAAATGGCAAGGCAACGGGTTGGAGTGTGTTTTATGTTGATGGAAAATGGGTTGAGAAAGATAAAAAGTAACAATTTTTGACAGAATCAACACTCTCTTTTTCTTAGAAAAGGGATTATTTTCTTCTATTAAGCCAACCTTATAGGTTGGCTTTTTTCACTTATAGGCAGTATCTTAAAATATATGAATTAGAGTCGCGCTAAACATTCATTATGAATTTTCAATTATTCGTTATATAAATATATAATCGTGTTATAGTGGTTATATGCGACAACAATATTATTTCTATTCGTTATAATAAATAGCAAACAGCAATATCAGTCCAGGTTTCTAAGTCATAATTGTTCACAGCGTTTATTTTGGGATGGTGTTTATATGAAATTGCAACAGCTTCGTTACATCGTGGAGGTGGTAAACCACAACCTTAATGTTTCATCTACGGCAGAAGGATTGTATACATCTCAACCCGGGATCAGTAAGCAAGTCAGGATGCTTGAAGATGAATTAGGTATTCAGATTTTTTCCCGTAGTGGTAAACACCTGACGCATGTTACTCCCGCAGGTGAAGAGGTTGTCCGAATTTCTCGTGAAGTATTATCTAAGATTGATGCAATACGGTCAGTTGCTAGTGAACATACTTATCCGAATCGTGGTTCGCTATATATTGCGACTACCCACACACAGGCCCGTTATGCATTACCTCCTGTGATTAAAGGCTTTATTGAACGTTATCCGCAGGTTTCTTTACACATGCATCAGGGGTCGCCGACGCAAATTGCTGAAGCTGTGAGTAAAGGTAATGCTGATTTTGCTATTGCAACTGAAGCGCTCCATTTATATGAAGATTTGGTAATGTTGCCTTGTTACCATTGGAACAGGACGCTAGTGGTGACATCAGATCACCCGCTGGCAGGTAAAGAGAGTGTTTCAATTGAAGAATTGGCCGAATATCAACTGGTCACTTATACATTTGGCTTTACTGGTCGTTCTGAGTTAGATGTTGCATTCGATAAAGTAGGTTTAAAACCTAAAATTGTTTTCACTGCGACGGATGCTGATGTTATTAAAACTTATGTCCGGTTAGGGTTAGGCGTGGGGGTTATTGCCAACATGGCGGTTGATCCGGTACAGGATAAAGATCTGGTTTGCATTGATATGCGTGATAAATTCGGCTATAGCACCACTAAGATTGGTTTTCGGCGCAGTAGTTTCTTACGCAGCTACATGTATGACTTTATGTGGCGTTTTGCGCCTCACCTGACGCGTGATGTGATTGATCAGGCGGTTGCTCTACGCTCAAATGAAGATATCGAAATGATGTTTAAAGATATCAAATTACCAATCGTATAATGAAATAATTAGGGAGCTAATATTGCTATTAGTTCCCTAATTTTGCTTATCAGTTGGATTCAAACTCACCACTGAAGAAATCGTCAGACTCTTCTATTGATGTTTTTCTTTGCTTGTTAATGAAACTATCAAAACTGGCTTTAATCTCAGGATGTTCGAGCGCTTCATAGTCTAAGACCGATATTAAGGATGAATATTCAAAATCAATGTTGACATTTTCATTAGAAGCACAACTTGATAAAAAGTTTGCATTAGTGCTATCAAAATTAACGCGATAGAGTTTTAGCTTCGGAATATATACCGTCTTATCTCCTACAATTAAGGTATCGATAGCAATCGTCAGTGTCACAGTAGAATAGAAGCCTTTATTTTTCCGTATACCTAAGCGGATCGTTTCCCCTTGTTTAGTAAGGAACTTAGCGAAATCCGGCAGCATATCTGTATTTTCGAATACAACCACGTTCATAATAAAATTAAGGAAACTTTTTGAGATGCTTAAACCATTTAATGAATCGGTGTAATTTTTAGATTCAACTTTGCTGGTACCCATTAGAGGTAATTTGTCAACCACTTTACTCCAAAAGTCCATATCTGTTTTGTATTGCTCTCCATACTTTTCCGCGTATTTATTGACATAATTAGTTGCGATGGAGGAAAGTGCAATTAATGTTTTACTTAAACTATTGGTTTTCTCTATAACTTCTGGTTTATCAGATAATTGTTTGGCTATAATGAACTGAACTAAACCATCTTTTTCGTTATATTTATTGGTGTTTTCTATACTGAAATAAGCGTCATCGATGTGAAAGAAGGTATTAGCTTCATTGATTTTTGCGATATGTTCCTGGTTATGTGTAATTGCGTTTTTTATATCCATTATTTTTTCCTTGTTTTTTAATTGATAATTTTAATCCAATTGAATTGTTAGCGAGCTAATTCTATCTGATTATCATTCGATTGTTTACCCGACTAAATTATCAAAATTTATTACTGAAATTCTGATGGATACACTGAATTGACACATTGTGCGGTAATAAAAAACAAATATTTGCTTATATGTTATGTTTAATTTGTGCCATTATCGTTAAGGTAGTTTTGAGTTATGCCAGTATAAGAAGAAGGAGGAGTTATGTCGTTTGATTTGAAAAAGGTTTGTGTTTCAACACTTTCTGCCGCAAGTAAACAATATGATTATTACAGCTTACCACTGGTTGCTAAACATTTGGGGGATATTTCCCGTTTACCCAAGTCTATGAAAGTTCTTCTGGAAAATCTTCTTCGCAATATTGATGGCAATTCTGTTGTTGATGATGATTTGAAAGCCATTGTTGATTGGCAAAATACCGGCCATGCAGACAGAGAAATTGCTTACCGGCCAGCACGTGTATTGATGCAGGATTTCACCGGTGTTCCTGCCGTTGTTGATTTAGCGGCCATGAGAGACGCGGTCCAGCGTCTTGGTGGTGATGTTGAACAAGTTAATCCATTATCACCCGTTGATTTGGTTATTGACCATTCAGTTATGGTGGATAAATTCGGTACGGAAAAAGCCTTTGAGCAAAATGTTCAATTAGAAATGGAACGTAACTATGAACGTTATCTCTTTCTGCGCTGGGGGCAAAAAGCGTTTAACCGTTTTCGTGTCGTTCCGCCAGGAACCGGGATTTGTCATCAGGTAAATCTGGAATACTTGGGAAAAACGGTTTGGCATGAAATGCATAATGGGCGGGAGTTGGCTTACCCTGATACCTTGGTTGGTACCGATTCTCATACTACTATGATCAATGGCCTCGGTGTCTTAGGATGGGGTGTCGGTGGTATTGAAGCCGAAGCAGCTATGTTAGGACAGCCTGTTTCCATGCTTATTCCTGATGTGGTGGGTTTTAAACTTACCGGCAAGTTACGCGAAGGGATTACCGCAACAGACTTGGTACTGACAGTGACTCAGATGCTGCGTAAACATGGCGTGGTCGGGAAATTTGTTGAGTTTTATGGGGATGGATTAGCTGATTTGCCGCTGGCAGACAGGGCAACCATTGCCAACATGTCGCCGGAATATGGTGCAACTTGCGGTTTCTTCCCGGTAGATGATATTACCCTGAACTACATGCGGTTGACAGGGCGTACAGAACAGCAGATTGAGTTGGTGGAAGCTTATTGTAAAGTTCAGGGATTATGGCGGAATCTTGGTGATGAACCGGTATTTACCAGCACTCTTGAGCTGGATATGTCGACAGTGGAAGCGAGCCTCGCTGGACCGAAACGTCCACAAGACAGAGTGGCGTTAGCGCAAGTACTTCAAGTATTTCAATCAGCCGTTGATTTGGAAATGAATAAATCCCAAGGGAAAGCCGTCTCAGCGCCAGTTAATCAGGATAACCAGAAGTATGAGTTAGAAGAGGGGGCGGTCGTCATTGCCGCGATAACTTCTTGTACCAACACATCTAATCCCAGTGTACTGATGGCCGCGGGTTTATTGGCGAAGAAAGCGGTTGAGAAGGGGCTTAAACGCCAACCGTGGGTGAAAACTTCACTGGCGCCCGGCTCGAAAGTGGTGACGGATTATCTTGAACTGGCGGGTTTGATGCCATATCTGGAGAAACTGGGCTTCAATCTGGTTGGTTACGGTTGCACAACTTGCATTGGTAACTCTGGGCCACTGCCTGAATCTATTGAAACTGCGATTAAACAAGCTGATCTTACCGTCGGCGCCGTCCTTTCTGGCAACCGAAACTTTGAAGGTCGTATCCATCCTCTGATAAAAACTAACTGGCTAGCGTCGCCGCCGTTAGTCGTGGCATATGCTTTATCCGGCAGTATGAAAAAGGATTTGACTAAAGATCCTCTTGGTCAGGATCAACAAGGTAATGATATCTATTTGAAAGATATATGGCCTGATAGCAAAGAAATTGCTAACGCCGTTGAGCGAATTAAAGCTGATATGTTTCACAAAGAGTATGCGGAAGTCTTTGATGGCGATGAAACATGGCAGTCGCTGGATGTTGCAAGTTCTGCAACTTATCACTTCCAACCTGATTCTACTTATATTCGTCACCCGCCATTCTTTAGTGAGATGACTGCCGAGCCAGAAGCGATAACGGATATTCACGGTGCGAATATATTGGCTATTCTTGGGGATTCGGTAACCACAGACCATATTTCTCCGGCGGGGAATATCAAAGCTGACAGTCCGGCAGGGCGTTACCTTCAAGAACATGGCGTTGAACCTAAGGATTTTAACTCCTACGGTTCAAGGCGCGGTAATCATGAAGTCATGATGCGTGGAACGTTTGCCAATATCCGTATCCGTAATGAGATGATTTCTGGTGTAGAGGGAGGATATACCCGCCATATTCCGTCACAGACACAATTAGCGATTTATGATGCGGCTATGCGTTATCAGGAAGAAAAAACACCGTTGGCCATTATTGCCGGCAAAGAATATGGTTCTGGTTCAAGCCGAGACTGGGCAGCGAAAGGTACCCGATTATTAGGAGTTAGAGTGGTGATTGCGGAATCATTTGAGCGTATTCACCGTTCGAACCTGATTGGTATGGGAGTATTACCGCTGGAATTCCCTCAGGGCATAAATCGTAAGACGCTAAATCTGCAAGGTGATGAGACAATTGATATTGAAGGGATGAATAACCTCAAGCCGGGACAGATTGTTCCGGTGAAAGTGACTTATGCGGATGGGCGTAAGGAAATCATTAATGCTCATAGTCGTATTGATACCAGAACTGAATTAGATTATTTCCACCACGGTGGTATCTTGCATTATGTTATTCGCCACATGTTGAAATAGATTTTACAGCATACTAAAGACGGCACTGATTATTTAAGCGCCGTCTTTTCCGGCTAGTTTGCTGAAAAACTAATTTTGCTCAGGTAACAAATGACCCATTTTTCTGGCTTTGGTATCCAAATAATAAGCGTTTTTAGGATTCCGGCCGGTAATTAATGGCACACGTTCTACGATATTAATACCTGCTTCGGTCATAATTTCCACTTTTTTGGGATTATTTGTCAGCAGACGAATGGCTTGAACGCCGAGTAATTTATACATATCTGCGCATAGGGTGAAATCACGCTCATCGGCGGCAAAACCTAACTGATGGTTAGCTTCTACAGTATCGATACCGTTATCCTGTAACGCATAAGCCCGAATTTTGTTGATTAAGCCGATATTACGACCTTCTTGCCGATGGTAAAGTAATACCCCTCGCCCTTCTTTAGCGATCTGAGCAAGGGCGGCTTCAAGTTGAAATCCGCAATCACAACGTAGACTAAACAGGGCGTCACCGGTCAGGCATTCTGAATGGATTCTGGAAAGGACGGGTTCATTGCCAGAAATAGTGCCGTATACTAATGCGACATGATCTTGACCTGTGGCGACTTCTTCAAAGCCGACCATTAAAAAATCGCCCCAGGGGGTGGGTAACTTGGCCTCAGCGACTCGTTTTAATTGCATTTTATTGTTCATATGTTGATTCAGACTCGTTACAAGACATAGATGTGAAAAACAATACCGGTCTGGGAAATCAGGGGACACTGCATAAAAGATTTTCTCTGATTATAATGCGGCGATATTTTGCCATATTTACCGCAAATTATCTGTCAAAAACTTTCAAATAATCATATATAAATGGCAGTTATAACACTAACATGTTAACGCTGAACAAGTTTTTAAAATTGTGTATAAAAATGATCCGGTGCCAGATATGAATCAATTTACCAAACCTATTATTGCCGCAACCCTGATTTTATTGTTACCACCTATAGCTGTATTGATGGCAGGCTGGCAATGGCAGCCTATGGGAGAGTATTTATGGCTTGAAATATTGTATTGGATTACTAATACTTCCGGCAAGCCGTGGTGTTATCTGGTTGTCCTGTTTTTTATTTTAGGGATGCTACGGTTGTTCGCGACTTCGGCCAGACAGGGGGTAATATTGCTCGCTATTGTTATGATGCTCCTTTTAACGGGGCAAGGCATAAAGGTTTTGGTAAAAAATACCACTAAAGAGCATCGTCCCTATGTTGTTTGGTTAGAAAAAAACTATCAAGCGCCGGCAGATGAATTTTATCAACATTCGCGAAAACAGCGGGCCGAGTTGTTGCAACGCAATTTAAAAGCTGATGACCGTATTCCACAATGGCAACTCACTCATTGGAAAAGAGAGACAGGATACGCTTTTCCTTCTGGGCATACCTTGTTTGCCGCCAGTTTGTCACTACTTTTAGTGGGTTTTTTATGGCCGCGTCGTCGCTATATTTTGTCTATAATTGTGACGATATGGGCAATGAGTGTTTTGATTAGCAGGATGGCATTAGGTATGCACTGGCCGCAGGATATTATCACATCAACGTTAATTAGCGCGGTATTAGTGATGGCTATTTGTTATCTCACAGAAAAATGGCGGCTGGTTAACGACAAAAAGGATTTGTCGGTGTAATTGCTTCTTATTTACACCTAATCGATGAGAAGATATCGTAAAAAAGCTGAAAGACGCATTTATCATGATAAATTGCTTCCTTTATCCAGACTGGAAATGCTAATTTAATGGGCCGTTATCCAGCATAATGTCCAAGCAACAATAGATAACAGGAAAAAATGTGAAATATTTTCTGATTTTATTACTGGTGTTGGTGATCTTTGTCATCTCGGTGACTCTCGGATCAAATAATGATCAGGTGGTTACATTTAACTATCTGATCGCTAAAGGGAATTACTCTGTATCTACACTTTTGGCTGTATTGTTTGCTAGCGGTTTCGTGTTAGGTTGGGTTATTTGTGGATTATTTTATCTTCGTGCTCGTTTGTCATTAGGAAGAGCTGAACGAAAGATTAAGCGACTCGAAGCGCAACTGGAGCAACCTGCTGAACCTTCGGTTACTCATTCAGCGCTTGCACTTAGCAAGGAATAAACTCCTATGTTAGAGCTGTTGTTTCTGTTGCTTCCTGTGGCCGCTGCTTATGGCTGGTATATGGGGCGCAGAAGTGCTCAACAGGATAAGCAACAAAATGCTGATCGCTTATCACGAGAATATGTTGCCGGGGTTAACTTTCTCCTTTCAAACCAGCAAGATAAAGCTGTGGATCTGTTTCTTGAAATGCTTAAAGAGGACAGTTCCGCTTTTGAAGCTCATTTGACTTTGGGGAATCTATTCCGTTCCAGGGGGGAAGTAGAGCGGGCTATCCGCATTCATCAATCTCTTATGGAAAGCGCTTCTCTGACATTTGATCAGCGTCTGCTTGCGACGCAACAATTGGGCCGCGATTATATGTCGGCGGGTTTGTATGATCGTGCTGAAAATATGTTCGCTCAGTTGGTGAATGAAAAAGATTTTCGGGAAAATGCGTTTCAATCGCTGCTGACTATTTATCAATCAACCAGTGATTGGAAAAAGGCCATTGATATCGCCGAGAAATTAGTCAAGTCCGGTAAACATGATTTACGGGAAAAAATTGCCCATTTTTATTGTGAACTCGCTTTACAGGAGATGAGCGGGGATGATCTTGATGAGGCGATCAGTTATCTCAATAAAGCGGTTCAGGCAGATAAAAACTGCGCCAGAGTTTCTATCATGTTGGGGCGCCTGTTTATGGCCCGACAAGAGTACATCAAAGCGGCGGATGCTTTAAAATCTGTCCTTGAGCAAGATAAAAAGTTGGTTAGTGAGGTGTTGCCTATTCTCCAGGAGTGTTACCAGCATCTGAATCAGACTGATGAATGGGAAGATTTCCTGAGACGTTGTGTAGAGGAAGATTGTGGGGCCACGGCCGAACTTTTGCTGGCTGATATTATCGAGCAGCAAAAAGGGCATGAAGTCGCGCAAATTTATATCAACCATCGATTAGAGCGTCATCCGACCATGCGCCTGTTTTATCGCCTGATGGATTACCATTTGGCTGAGGCAGAAGAGGGGCGAGCGAAAGAAAGTATTATCTTGTTGAGGGACATGGTTGGTGAGCAAATTCGTACTAAACCTAATTATCGCTGCCATAAATGCGGCTTTACTTCTCATTCACTTTATTGGCACTGTCCATCATGCCGTTCGTGGGATTCAATTAAGCCGATCCGCGGATTAGATGGTCAGTGACACCGTGTCATCATAATGTTGCTTTGTTAGTTAAAAAGGTTAAAAAATGACATCTCATACCTTAACATCGTTCGGTAGACAGATTAGCTCGCCTGTCATTGTTGCTTTAGATTACGATAATCAGGATGCGGCGCTGGCTTTTGCCGATAAAATTGATCCGCAGGATTGCCGTCTGAAAGTGGGTAAAGAGATGTTTACCCTGCATGGTCCGCAGTTTGTTAAATTGCTGCATCAACGTGGTTTTGACGTATTTTTGGATTTGAAATTCCATGATATTCCTAATACCACCGCCAGAGCGGTAGCTGCTGCTGCTGAAATGGGCGTTTGGATGGTAAACGTACATGCGAGCGGCGGCGCCAGAATGATGACAGCGGCGAAAGAGGCGCTGCTGCCTTATGGTCATGACGCTCCGTTGTTAATTGCTGTCACGGTGTTAACCAGCATGGAACAATCGGATCTACAAGGTATTGGCATTGATATGACGCCAGCGCAACAGGCTGAAAGGTTGGCAAAACTGACTCAGGCATGTGGGCTAGATGGCGTGGTTTGTTCTGCGCATGAAGCTCAACAACTGAAAAAGGTTTGTGGTCATAATTTTCAATTAGTGACTCCGGGGATTCGGCCGATGGGCAGCGACGCGGGCGATCAGCGCCGTATTATGACGCCGGAACAGGCGGTATTGGCTGGGGTTGATTATATGGTTATTGGGCGTCCGATTACCCGTGCCGTCGATCCTGCGGCAGCATTGCGTCAGATTAATCAATCTATTGCGGGAGTGATTAATGCAAGATAATAATTCGCGTCTAGTCTATTCCACAGATAAAGGCCGTATTCAGGAAGAAGCGGTTAAACCCCAGCGCCCAAAAGGAGATGGTATTGTTCGTATTCAACGTCAAACCAGTGGTCGTAAAGGAAAAGGGGTTTGTGTAATTACCGGAATTGATGCTGATGATCAGGCACTGATTAAACTGGCGGCTGAATTGAAGAAAAAATGTGGCTGTGGTGGTTCAGTAAAGGATGGCGAAATAGAGATTCAGGGCGATAAAAGGGATTTATTGAAGCAGTTACTTGAAGCCAAAGGCATGACAGTTAAATTAGCTGGTGGTTGATAGAAGGGCGGATATTCGCCCTTCATTAATTTTATTTTATGATCTAATTATTGGTAGTATTTTTATTGTTTTTTAATAATATTCTTAAATATTTAATTAAAGATAATTCACCATAAATAGATTATTTTAAATATTCTAAAGAATAATATTTTGATATTGTCCTTCCTTTTAAAAATAAATTTATATTTTTAAATTGATATAATAATCAATAAACGGCAGTAGGACATTTAATATTATTTCTTCGTTTCTTTGATAATATTTTTATTTAAAAGAGCTATTATGTGTAAATGAGCAGTTTTGATGAAAAAGGCGATGAGTATTATAATTGCTTTTTAAATCATAGAGATAACAATTTAAATTCATTTTTTTAGTAAAGAGGTTGACTATGGAGAATGATCGTTCTACCATGAAAAACATGGAAGGTGAGCCGGCACCCAACATCAGGGAAAACATGTTGGATGTTGTAGAGGAATTGATTTATACAAGGGGGATTGCGGCTACAGGTATCGATCTGATAACGCGCACGACAGGTTCTTCACGTAAAACAATTTATCGTTATTTTGGTACGAAAGAGGGGTTGATTGAAGAAGTTCTTCGTCGGCGAGATGAACGCTGGATGCGGTGGTTTACTTCATCAATAGCCGAATATAAAACACCTAAAGAAAAATTGCTGAATATTTTTCTGGTATTACAACGATGGTTCGAAAGTGATGATTTTAGAGGATGTGCATTTATCAATACATCCGGTGAACGCCCTAATCCAGATGATCCTGTAAGAATAATTGCTAAAGAACATAAAGAGAAAGTTTTTACCTACGTACTTTCTGTTTGTGAAGAAATATCGCCAGATTCATCGGTGGATTTAGCGAGGCAGCTCCTACTCTTAATAGAAGGCGCTATTACAACTGCGCATGTAATGAATGATACACACTATGCTGTAGAGGCGATGAATATTGCCAGGGCATTACTGAATAAATGCGATGTGAGTTAATGAAGTTTAATTATAATTAGGAGACAAATATGTCTAATATAAAAGAAATTCGCCAGCCGGTGCCGCCATTTACTCGGGAAACCGCTATTCAAAAAGTCCGCTTGGCGGAAGATGGGTGGAATAGCCGTGACCCTGAAAAGGTTGCATTGGCTTATTCATTGGATACCCATTGGCGTAATCGCGCTGAATTTGTGCATAGCCGTAAAGAAGCTCAGGGTTTATTAACCAGAAAATGGGCGAAAGAGCATGAATATCGATTAATTAAAGAACTTTGGGCGTTTACTGATAATAGAATAGCGGTTCGTTATGCTTATGAATGGCATGACGATTCCGGTAACTGGTTTCGCTCATATGGTAATGAGAATTGGGAATTTAACGAAGATGGCTTGATGTACAACCGTTATGCCTGCATTAATGATCTTCCGATAAAAGAATCTGAACGCAAATTTCATTGGCCTTTAGGTCGCCGTCCTGATGATCATCCTGGATTATCTGAGTTAGGGTTGTAATCCTTTTTCAGGAGATGGCCGAAACGCGGCTGATGCGCATGCTTGGCCTTCTGATAACGGAAGAATTCAGAAGGCCCGTATCTTTGAATTTATCGTTTGAGGCAAGACAGATTACGGTTAATGCAGTTCGTGACCTGATGGAGTTCGTCTGTGGGAATATCATCAGTTACATTCCGTGCCGTATGGGCGAAGTCAGCGGCGACATCTGCCACTTCATCAATAATGTTATTCATTTTGGCCGATGCGATGCCTGCATCTTTGGCAATCTTAAGCAACATGGTGCGGGTGATATCTGTTCCGTGGCCGGTTACTGAGGTTTGATGTTGTCCGCCGGGTCCGTCCGCAAAGGTCAGATCATAGGCGGGGGACACCACCCACTCATTGCTTTCATTCAGAATGAAGGAGAAATTCTTCACATGATCATCACGGTTATGCATCAACACGTTGAACACCATACGACGGGCTTGGGTTTCTCGCTCAACAATAGAGCGCGTGATGAAGCCAGTTGCCCGTAAGATATCTATGTAATCCATACAGGGTAATCGGAAGTCGGCATGTAGGGCGCCGGCCATACTCAGTACCGGCACTCGCATTCCATTCTCACGATCGAAACGCTGGACACCGAAAGCAGCAAGCTCCCCTTCAAGGCGGAAGTAGCGACTTGTGGGAAAATCAATGCCTGCCATTCTGGCCGTACAGGCGTACACTTCCTCAAGGGCGCAGACCCAAGGATTTTCCTCGGCTGTGGGGAATTTGACCAGCCAAGGCTCACTCTCTGGGAACGTAGTCGTTTTCATCTGGCCGGTGGATGGATTGTATTCTACCTGTGCCTTTGGTCTGGCGCCGTGAGGCGAGCCGCCAAGCAGGAAAAGTTCACGCAGTGCCTCCGAGTCCTGACCAGTTACTTCTTGACGGATTTGCTGGGCCAGTCCGGTCAAGTTCAGAATACTGTATTTGTCTTCCTGGTCGTCCGGTAAAGGCAGAGCAGGTTGGTAGGTCATAGCCCCCATTGTGTTATCGCTCAATAATGCCAGGCGTTCCAAGACGGAAATCCGGTCAGGATCGACATTATTACGGCGAAGGAACCGATCCATAAGCAACCGTCCCCAGCCATCCGGCAGGGAATCTGCGATGAAGCCAGGGAGCCAGTCCTGAAAGTGCTCGAAGTTCGCGTAAGTCTGTGTGGAAAGTGGCAGTTTTAGGGGTGAGAATTCGATGTCATTATCAAGAGCTTCTTGGGTGTACTCAAATAAATAGCGGCCACGCACAGTACTTTCGGCCAGATGACCCAACACCCACTGTTCCCCTCGACCACTGTAGACTACTTGTAGTCGGTTTAGTGACCGGTACTGAAAGTTTCGCGTTGTCATTTTTTTGAGCCTTCTGATTGATGAGCGCGGCCATTGCCGGAAGGTTTCCAGGCCGAGCGTGGGGTTCGCCGGGCGCGCTGGCGAACCGGCGCTTTCATAGCTTCAAGCTGTGCAATACTGACTGGTTGTGGCATAAACAGGGACTTTACTTCATCTTCCAGTCGTAGGGCAAAGGCGACCTTCATAAAATTCTCAAGCGTGCCTTGTCCGCTGGCCTCAAGTTTTTTGAGCGCAGAGACGGAAATGCCGCTTCTGAGCGCCAGCTCTGTCTGGAGCATGTTGCGCCGCAGTCGGTGCTCTCGGAGGCGGTTCCCAAGTTCTGCCAGCAATTCTGATTCGGTATAAAGCATTAGAGCCACAAATGAACCTCTTAAGTTTAAATTTTATGGTTAAGAGACTTTATTATACCTCTTATTTTGCAAGAATCTGAATATAAAAAGAGAGAGATTTAAGAGTTCTAAATGAAGCTTATAAATGTGTTTTCTGTACTTTAAAGCTTTATATGAGTCATTTATAAAAGAAATCTTCCTTTTCAAACAGTTCATGAATCTGGTTTATTCGTGTTGATCTCCTTAAGGATTTACTATCATACTTACCTATACATCAAATTTTAAAATGTGAGGTAATATGGCAAAACATCCTGTAGAACAATCACCTAAACTTAATTTTTCAAACCTAGATTTTGCTAAATTCGGGGAATACCTCAGTGAATATAGTATTGCTGATAAACAGGGAAGATACCTTCATTGGAGTCAGCTTAAGTGGCGAGTTCCTAGTAAAGAAGCTGAACACATCTGGTATGCGGTAAAGTTCTGTAGAGATCAGGTAAGAAAAAGTACGGGCTTATTTGATAAAAGCGGGAATGAGTTTAGTTTTTGTATACATGATTCACTAGAACCAAAATTGCACAAAATTGTACAACTTGGTGCAGGTAAAGTAGCCGCAATTGCAGGATCTCAAGCATCAGATAATATTCAACAGAATTACTTAGCAAAATCCGCCGTAAACCCTCGCCCAATGCGGGCGGTGATATAAGGCGAAAAGCCCGCAGGGCTTTCAGGTTATTAACCATCACGTTCACTGGCAGCCCGGGGGGGACACGGCCCAAAAAAGCGGTTAAAATACATCAACTATCCCGATGAGCGCTGATGATGTTAAGAGCCACCAAAGTCCGCATTTACCCGACACCCGAACAGGCTGATTATCTCAATGCTCAGTTCGGTGCGGTCCGTTTCGCGTACAACAAGGCGCTGCACATCAAGAAGCACGCTTATCAACGCCACGGGGTGAACCTCAGCCCGCGTAAAGACCTCAAGCCCTTACTGTCAGTGGCAAAAAAGTCCCGCCGGTATGCCTGGCTCAAAGCGTATGACGCCATTGCCTTGCAGCAGGCGGTGATTAACCTCGATATGGCGTTTTCCAACTTTTTTAATCCGAAGCTGAAAGCGCGCTTCCCGGCGTTCAAACGCAAGCATGGCAGGCAGTCCAGCTATCATTGTGTCGGGGTGAAGGTGTTGGACGGAGAAATAAAAATACCCAAATTATCGCCGATAGAAGCCCGTCTGCACCGTGAAATGACCGGAGAGGTGAAAAGCATGACGCTGAGCCGTTCAGCCACCGGTAAATACTACGCCTCGATACTCTGTGATGAC